>JAKISF010000042.1 GCA_021648725.1 Bacteroidales bacterium
CCTGTTCTTTTATGCTTTCAAGATGCTTGGTTTTTGTAGATTTAAGTTCTATTACACCGATAGCCAAGGGGACATGTCCCCTTGTATCAAGAATTGCACCATCAGCTTTTCTTGCATCATTAAGATTTTTAAATTCTGTTGTAAGGTTAAAATCATTATCCAGATTAATCGTATATCCCAATGTTTCAACAAATATTTCACGCAAAAATCCTTCTTGATAGTTTTCTTCTTTCAGTTGCATGATGTTATGCAATCGCAACTTATCACCGTAAAACTTTTGAAAATTCTCATAAGCTTTGCTTACTTTTTCCTTATCAAGATTTTTAAGATATTTGTTAGTTACTGATTTTTGGAATAAGGACATGATTTGGGCTTGAATGTTTTAATTTTGAATGTAAAATTAGAAAATTAAAACCTTTTTTCTATAAATAATGTGTTTTTTTCAGATAGGAATTACCAAAATTGAATTTGAAAAATAGTTTCTTTTGCATAAAGCTTTTTGTAAAAATGAAATGTAATATATTTGTATGCAAAAAAAGGAATTAATATGAAAATACAATATTGTTCAGATTTACATTTGGAATTTCCGTATAATAAAGAATTTCTGAAAAATAATCCTTTACAAATAAAAGGCGATATTTTGATATTAGCAGGAGATATTGCTCCGTTTAAAGAATCAGGTAAACATAAAGCATTTTTTGATTTTGTTTCCGATAATTTCAAGTTTACATACTGGATTCCGGGAAACCACGAATATTATCATTTCGATATTGCCGATAAAGGAACAGTTTTTAATGAGGAAATCAGGAAAAATGTCTTTTTGGTTAATAATGTATCGGTAATTCATGATAATGTGAAATTTATATTTTCAACTTTATGGACTAATATAAGATCTGCATATCATTGGCAAATTGAAAGAGGGTTGAGTGATTTTCATGTAATAAAATATTACGGAGCAAAGTTTTCTGCTCCACGGTACAATAAGTTGCATGAAGAGAGTTTAGAATTTATTAAAAAGGAACTGGCTGATAACAGCTCAAAACATACAATTGTTGCAACTCACCATGTTCCTACTTTATTAAATTATCCGAAGCAATATAAAGGAGATATTTTAAATGATGCTTTTGCTGTTGAGTTGTTTGATTTTATTGAAAACTCCGATATTGATTGTTGGATATTCGGGCATCATCATGAAAATATGCCTGAGTTTAAAATAGGAAAAACAAAAATGCTTACAAATCAGTTGGGCTATGTAGAATATGAGAAAATTGACAAGTTTGATACCGGAAAATATTTTGAGATTTAGTAATCTTCTATGTTTTAATCCAAATTTTTCGCAATCTATTTCCCGATACAGAAATTAGCAAAAATGTTATTAAGTATCTCATTGTCAGAATACTCCCCTGTTATACCGCCGATATAGTTTAAGGTTTCACGAATGTCCTGAGCAATAAAATCTCCCGACAATCCGGATGTCAACCCGTTTTCAACACGCAATGTTGCATCATAAGCATTTTGCAGAAGTTCTAAATGCCTTGTGTTTGTTATAATTGTTCCGGTTTTATCAATATTTGAAAATTGAACGGCATCCGATAAATAATCCGTTAATAAGGAAATATTTTCTTTGTTTTTTGCAGAAATTCTTACGATTTGAAAATCATTGCAATCAATAATTTGTTTTTCGGAAACAGATTTTATTTTGTCAATCTTATTTATAACAACAATCAATTTTTTATCTTTTGTTTTTTTTGAAATATCTGATAATTTATTGCAGGCATCAGCATCATTTGCATCAACCATATAAAGAATAATTTCCGCATTCTCAATCTTTTGCATTGTGCGTTTAATTCCGAGATTTTCAATTGTGTCTTCTGTTTTTCTTATTCCTGCTGTATCTATAAACCTAAATAAAATTCCGTTAATTGAAATAATGTCCTCAACGGCATCTCGAGTTGTACCCGCAATATCCGAAACAATTGCTTTGTCTTCGTTCAACAGTGCATTAAGCAAAGTTGATTTGCCTACGTTCGGCTCTCCCACAATTGCGACAGGAACACCGTTTTTAATAACATTTCCGTATTCAAAGGATTTAATTAGCTCGAAAGTCTTTGTTTTTATTTTATTAACAAGTTCATTTAATTGAGAGCGGTCTGCAAATTCAACATCTTCTTCACTAAAATCTAATTCAAGTTCTATTAAAGAAATAAAATTTAAAAGTTGAGAACGAAGTTCTTGAAGTTCATATTTAAAACCTCCCCTCATTTGCTGTATTGCTACTTTATGTGCCGATTTTGATTCGGAAGCAATTAAATCTGCTACTGCTTCGGCTTGCGAAAGATCAAGTTTTCCGTTAAGAAATGCTCTTTGTGTAAATTCACCGGGGTTTGCAGTTCTTGCTCCTTTTTTAATCAGTAAATTAAGGATTTTTTGCTGAATATAAATTGAACCGTGACAAGATATTTCAACTGAATTTTCTCCTGTATATGAATGCGGTGCTTTAAAAATGCTTATTAAAACCTCATCTATAAGTTCTTCATTATCTTTTACATAACCATAACTGATTGTATATGCATCTTGGTTTGCAAGTTTCTTATTATGTTTATTGAAGAAAAGAGAATCAACAATTTTAAAGGCATCATTGCCGGATAACCGAATAACAGCAATTGCACCGCTTCCGGGCGATGTTGCAATTGCTGCTATTGTATCGTCAATCGGCATAAGCAGTTTTATTTAGATAATATTTCATTAACTCGAAGCAACTCTTCTCCGATATCTCTTTTGCCCTTAATTGTTTTATTAAAAGGCACATGCACAACTTCATGATTTGTATATCCGACCATAATACTTCTTTGATTATCCATTAAAGCATCAACAGCCTCAACACCCATTCTGCTTGCCAAATACCTGTCAAATGCAGTAGGTGAGCCTCCTCTTTGCATGTGTCCCAGAACATTAACCCTGACACCGTGATCTTTATATTTTTTTCCGAATGTTTTTGCAACCTCAGCTGCACCGCCGATATTATTGCCCTCTGCTACGATAATAATATTTGATGTTTTTTCTGTTTTTGAAAGAAATTCTTCTAATTTTTCCTCCTGTCCTTCAACTTCCGGAATCAATACCATTTCAGCACCGGTTGCTATTCCTGCTTTCAGTGCAATAAATCCTGCATCACGCCCCATTACTTCTACAAAAAAAGTTCTGTCGTGCGAATGTGCCGTATCTTTTATTTTATCAATTGTTTCCGTAACTGTGTTTAAAGCGGTGTCAAATCCGATAGTATAATCAGTTCCGAACATATCGTTATCAATTGTTCCGGGCATTCCTACGAACGGAATATCATATTCTTGCGAAAAAATACCTGCACCTTTAAAACTTCCGTCGCCTCCGATAACAACAACGGCATCAATTTTATGTTTAAGTAGGTTATCATAAGCTTTTTTTCTGCCTTCAACAGTTCTGAACTCATCACTTCTTGCCGTACGCAAAATAGTACCGCCTCTGTGAATAATATCTCTGACTGTTTTTGATTTCAGTTTAATAAAATCATCATCAATCATTCCTTTATAACCTCTGTTAATACCGTAAACTTCGAGCTTATAATACAGTGCTGTTCTTACGACTGCTCTCACAGCCGCATTCATTCCCGGAGAATCTCCTCCGGATGTAAAAACTGCTATTCTTTTTATCTTTTTCATATTTCTTTTTTAATCACTTGTCATAATAAATAAAGGATTCATTTCAAAACTTTTATAATGAGGCCTTAAACGTTCTGTATTATAAAATTTATCAATTTTTACAATTTTTGATTGGCTGGTAACAACATCAATAGGCACGTTATCATATCTTCCGTTTTTTAACACTACGAGTCTTCCGTGTAAGCCTTTTAAAATTAAATCTAAAGCTAAATTTCCGTATGCCATCGGAACAATTGAGTCGATAGCATCGGGGTCTCCTCCTCTTACCAGATATCCTAATTTTTGATTTATTACATTTATACGTTTTCCGTTATTAAACTTCGGAGAAAGTTCTTTTAATTTTTCAGAAACCATTTCGCCTATTCCTCCGAGTTTTGCATGCCCGAATTGATCTTTTTCGGCATCTTTAAAAACCATCTCTCCGCCTTTAAACATTGCACCTTCCGAAACTAATACAACTGAATAATTACTCGGATTTTTATACCTGTCTTTTACAAGCAACTCTGTTAAGTTTTCTATTTCAAATTTATATTCCGGAATTACACATCTGTTTGCGGCACCTGCCATTGTAGGCAGCATTGCTGTATATCCTGCATATCTTCCGAATACTTCAAGAACCAATAAACGTTCATGCGAACCTGCTGAAGTACGAAGAGTATTTGTCATATTTATTGTTCTTGTAACACAAGTACTGAACCCTATGCAATAATCTGTACCCGGAACATCGTTATCCATTGTTTTGGGAATTGCAACTACTTTAAACCCCTCTTTATATAAACGCACACCGTAACTTAGGGTATCATCACCGCCTATCGGAATCAAATAATCTACACCGAGATAATTTAAATTATCAATAACTATCGGGGTTAAATCGTTAATTTCTTCTTTATATTTATCTGTTAAATGTTCCGGCACATTTATTTTCGGAAGGTGGCTTGGTCGAGTTCTTGAGCTGTGAAGAAAAGTTCCTCCGGTTCTTCCTGCTCTGTTAACAATATTTTCAGAAAGTTCAATGAAATTATTACTGTTATCAAACTTTTTATCTTGTACCATTTCAACAATTCCTGCCCAACCTCTTCTTAGCCCGATTACTTTATAACCTTCTCGAATTGCTCTGATTGTAATTGCTCTGATTGCAGGGTTCAAACCCGGAACATCTCCGCCTCCGGTTAAAATTGCAATTGTACCTTTACTTTTTGTTGCCATTTTTTTTATTAATTATTAATTATGCAAAGTTAAAATTTTGTTTATTTATTGTTTGAATCTTTTTTAATATATTTTAAGCTTATTTCTTTTATATGTGCATGTTTTTTTGCTGTTTTTTTGCTGTGGTCTAAAACCCATCCGGATATTGATTCTAATACCTTGTTCTTATCAGTTGTGACAGTTACGGAATAAACTTCAAACTTTCCGTCTTTAACCATAGTTCCTACGGAGTTTAAATCTTTTGTTCCGTCTGTATAGTTAGCTATGATAGTCATTCTTTGGTTAACAGATTTATCATCCGGAAATATTTTTATATTTGCCTGAAGTTTATATTGTCCGTGTTTTTTTAAAAGAATTTTATACGGTATCGGATTTTTCTCTCCGTCTTCAGGCAGTTTCCATTCTTTTTTAAGTTTCCATAAATTTAAAGTATCTTTATTTTTCAGGTTTTCTTCTTTTTTTCTTTTTATTTCATTTTCAATTTCCTGTTCCAACTCTTTATTAGTTGATTTAAGAGATGAGCTGACAGAATCATAAATAACCAAAAACTTATTTGTATGAAATGTGTAATATTTTACTGTTTTATTAAAATCTTGCCTTGATATATTATGTTTTTTTAAAACATAGTTATAAATACTTATTGAATCTTTCAAACTTCTGTTTAACTTAATATTTGATGCTGTAATTATGCCTTCTGCTTTATGCAAATCAATTAACAAACTTAAAAACACGTCATCATTAAGTATTTCTGTTCTTTTTATCTCTTCTGACTCTGAGCAACTTAAAATAAAAGTTACAGCAATAATAAGTAAAGCAAATCTATACATTATAAATATTTTTTAAAGTATCGAAATAAGCAATATTTTTCCTATTTTCAAAAGTAAATATAATTTAGAATTATTCTAAGCAGGCATGATAAAGATATTTTAATCTTTTTTTCTATTTTTGGAAACAAAATTTAAATTTTGCAATAAACATAATTAATAACAAAATCATATGAAAGAAAAAAAACATCCCGAAAAAAGCAGTGAAAAAAAGTCAACTTCACGTCGTGATTTTCTAAAAAAAGGACTTCTTGCAGGAGCAGGAACTGTCCTTGCGGGAGGTGTTGTCGGCTCATTTAATGCTTTTGCACAAAATGAAGATACAATATATGTTTTAGGTTCTGACATGAAAGTTTTATCTGTTCCTAAAAGTCAGGTTAAAGAGAGAAACATACGAGAAGAGGATCAGATGCAAAAAGAAGGCAGAGAGGGCATACCCGGAAGAAAATGGATAAAAGTAATTGACTTAAGTAAATGTAAAAATGCACGTTTATGTATGGCAGCCTGCCAAAATGCACATCAATTAAAACCGGAGCAACACCACGTTAATGTTCTGCGAATGGACAGAGGCGGAGAGACTGCTCCGTTTTTTATGCCTAAGCCTTGCCAACACTGCGATAATCCTCCGTGTACAAAAGTTTGCCCTGTTGATGCAACATTCAGAAGACAAGACGGATTAGTGTTAATTAATAATGAAAGATGTATCGGTTGCCGTTTTTGTATCGCAGCATGCCCATATTCTGCAAGAATTTTTAACTGGACAGAACCAAAAGATGCAGAAAAATATAAAAATGTTGAATACGATGTTGAACTAAATGTACCGCAAAAAAAGGGAACTGTTTCTAAATGCTTGTTCAGTGCAGACTTATTGAGAGATGAAAAATTGCCTTATTGTGTAACAGCATGCCCTAACGGAGTATATTGGTTCGGCGATGAAAATGAAAATGCAGTAACTAACGGAACAACAAAAGAAACCGTCAATTTTAAAAAGCTTATAAAAGATAATGCTGCATACGTTTTGCTTCCGGAATTAGGAACTAAACCGAGGGTTTATTATCTACCGGAAAAAGATCGCTTGGTTCCGTTTACTTATGAAGGAAGTACCGAAATAAAAAAAGAAGAACATTAAATAAAGTAACTTAAAAATAATTAATATGTCTGAAATAAAACAAAAAGAAGGACAAAAAAAGTCTTTAAATAAAATTGTTTCTGACCTGACAAGACCAATAAAAAACCATTACGGTTTCACACCTTGGATTCTGTTTTTATTAACAGTAATGGGAATCGGCTTATTTGCATATATTCTTCAATTAAGAGACGGATTAGGAGTAACGGCAATGAGAGATTATGTTTCTTGGGGGTTATATATTTCCTCTTTTATATTTTTCATTGCAACAGCATTAGTAGGAATGTTAATTAGTGCAGTGCTCGGATTAATAGGCGTTAAGTGGATAACACCTATAAGCAGAATAGCAGAAATGATAGCTTTAGGTTTTGCAATGTGGGCAGGTTTAATCATAATTTTCGATATGGGACGCCCCGACAGAGTTCTTAACATTTTTTTACACGGTCGCTTGCAATCACCGATAGTTTGGGATATAACAGTTGTAACAACTTATGTTGCAATAAGCATCTTGTTGTATTTGCTTCCTCTAATTCCGGATATTCCTTTCTTAAAAAAAACAATGAATGATCAACCAAAATGGAAACAAAAAATATATAAAGTTCTCTCATTCGGATTCAAAGGAAAACCTGAGCAATATAAACTGATAAAACGACTAATCAGAATTATGGCAATTCTTATAATTCCGGTTGCTCTTGCTATTCACACCGTTACATCATGGCTGTTTGCTGCAACTTTGAGAGTCGGTTGGGATTCAACAATTTTCGGACCGTATTATGTTTCGGGAGCATTTGTTGCAGGAGGAGCAGCAGTTATAATTGCAATGTTCGTTTTCAGCAGAAATTTCAGACTTAAAGAATATATAACAAATCTTCATTTTGACAAAATGGGGAAACTACTTGTTATGCTGATGCTTGTTTATTTGTATTTTAACATTAACGAATATTTAGTACCTGCTTATAAAATGAAACTGGAAGACGAGCCTCATTTAATGGGTTTATTTACCGGTAAATTTGCATTAATGTTTTGGACAGTTCAGTTGGGGGGATTAATAATACCGACAATATTATTATTGTTTAAAAAAATGAGAAAGCCTGTACCTTCATTAATAATCGGCATTGTTGTAGTTATAGGTGCATTCTTCAAACGTTATTTAATTACAATTCCTACATTACTGCATCCGCATTTGCCGATACAAAATGTACCGGAAGAATTTTCAACATATTGGCCTACTGCTTTTGAATGGACTATTACAATGATGGCTGTTGCAGGTGCGGTTCTGATAATAACGATACTTGCCAAACTATTCCCTGTGATGCCTATATGGGAAACAGCACATGAAGAAGGTATCACAAATGATGAAATGAATAAATTTGCTGAAGGCAAAAACATATAATTATTATTCTGTTTAATTGAAAAAATGATGAAACATCTTATACAATCAAAAAAAATCGCAATATCCGTATTTATTCTTTTTGTGCTTTCTTCATCTTTAAATGCACAATGGAATATACCTGACGATGCAAAGAACATGAAAACTCCGGCAGCTACCTATGAGGCAATAAATATAGGTAAGGCTATTTTTGCAAAAGATTGTTTGCCTTGCCACGGAACACCCGGAAAAGGAAACAACAATGCCGGCATAAATGCAACTGACTTGGGGGCAGAAGAATACCAGACAAAACATAATGCGGGTCAAATGTATTATCAGTTTAATACAGGAATGGGAATAATGCCGTCTTTTAAAGACAGATTTGAAGAAGAAGACAAATGGAATATTGTTTTTTATGTGAAAAGCTTTGATAAAGATTTTAAAGTAACAGGAGAAAAGCCTAAAACAATAAATGCAGATTTTATTTTAAAAACAGACGAATCAGCCTCTAAGGTTTTTGCAAATGTAGTTACCGTAAATGATAAAGGAGACTCGATTGCTGCAAAAGATATAGGTATTAATTTTTATGTAAAACGTGTTTTCGGGAATCTTCAAATAGGAGATGCAGTTTCAACAAATCAAGTCGGAACTGCGGTGTTAAGCTTTCCGGATGATATTGCCGGAGATAAAGACGGTAAAGTTGTTGTTTTTGCAGACTTTGCAGACCCGGATACATACGGAACAAAAATAAAGTCAGTTGAATTAAATTGGGCAAAGCCGCTACACTATAAAAATCCGGTTTTGGAGCGTTCCTTATGGGGACCTAACAACAGGGTTCCTATGTGGTTATTATTGTCGTATTTGTTTGTAACCGGAGGTGTTTGGCTTACAATATTTTATGTTGTTTTTCAAATAAGGAGAATTAAGAAAGCAGGGCAATAATAAATAAGTTATATTTCCGAAATAACCTTATTCAAATAATCATTAAACGGTTTTTGAGTTTTAAAAATTGAAATTAAATGATTGAAAAAATTATTTGATAACAGTTCTTTATTTGTCAGCTCTTTTATTACGGTATAACTTTTATAGTTCAGCAAATCAATGTCAGAAAAATCTTTCGGGAAACCTCTCGGAGCGGTTTTCAGCTTTTCGCCGTACATTTTCGGAAAAGTCTTATTGAAGCTTTTGTCATGAATAATTTCTTTTACAGTATTCGGGTTATCAAAAATATCTTCTCTCACAGTCCTTAGCACAGTTGCTTGCGGACAATATATTCCGCCTCCGGCAAATGATGCATTAGGCTCAGTATGAATATAGTAACCGGCAAACTCACTTTTTCTTCCTCCTTTTGAAATATATGCTCCGAAGTTTGGTTTATAAGGTTCTTTATTTTTTGAAAATCGAACATCTCTGTATATTCTGAATATACATTCTTTGGCAGAATTTACATCAATAAACGAATCAAACTCTTTAATTTTTAAAATTAAAACATTAACAAATTCTTCAAAAGTACTTTTTGCATCTTCGTATAATGTTTTGTTTTCTTGAAACCATTCTCTGTTATTGTTGGCTTTTAGTTGTGTGAGAAAATTTAGGATTGTTTGCATACTAATTTTTTTTATAAAGCAGGTAATATCTTTCTGCTACAGATTTTGCAGAATATTTTTTTACATTATTGATACCGTTTTCAATTATCTCAGTTCTGTAATTGGCGTTTGAAATTAGCTTTTCCAGAGCAAGTTTTATTTCGGAAACATTATAAGGGTTTACTAATAATGCACCTTCTCCCGCAACCTCTTTCATCGGCAACAAATCGCTTGTTATTAAAGGACGACCGGTTGCTTGTGCCTCTAATATCGGAACTCCGAAACCTTCATAGGTTGAAATAAAAGTTATAATATCTGCATTTTTGTAAGCCTTAACAATCTCAGAGTAGTTTAAGTTATATTTATTTTCATAATCAACATTATGTTTTGAAAGAAGTTTTATTTGCTCACCGGATAATTTACCGATTATTGTAAGTTTACATGTAATTCCGTCAAGAGCTTTTATTAAATTCGGTAGGTTTTTATTCGGTTTTGTTCCTATTTGTAAAATATTAGGCTTCTCTGAATTAAATTGTTTTTCGGAAAATTTAATTTCGGGGGAAACACAATCCGGTATAACTATAATTTTTTCAGGTTTAATTTTGAAGTGTTGTAAAATTTCATTTTTTGTAAATTCGGAAATTACCGTTATGTATTTTACACGAGCAAACGGCATTGTAAACCAAAAAAATCGAAGAATTTTATTTTTAATCCCGGATTTATTCAAAACAGAGCCGATATCATGCACGGTAAGTATTGTTTTTTTCTTTTTTAGAAATAAAGCCGCAAAATGAATATCGCCGGTTATATGATTAACGTCTCCTTGATGAAAAGCAGATTGTATTGTAATAAAAAGCCGTTTAAAAAAACCTTTGCTTGGGTATTTTGCAAAAATATTTTTGTATTCTATATCTTTTGGCAATTCTTTTTGCAAGGCAAAGAACTGTTCTTCGATGCTGTGGAAAGAATCAGAAGGTTTTCGGAAGAAATAGGATATTTTCATTATTTTATTCTGATAAATTTATCAATACGGGGAAGAATAAATCTTACAATAAGGTAAAATACTAAGAAATACATAAATAAATTACCCGAAATTTTTGTAATGTTTTTGCCGTTAATATTAATTAAAAAATACATGGGGAAAATTAAAGCATAACCCCACATAGGGTTTTTAGAGTAATTTACAAAATATTTATACATTAACCCTGTAATAAGTCCGAGTATAAATATTGCTATCATCATGTAAAAAGAGCCATAATCAGCGTAAGCCTGAGCCATATATCCGACACTTATAGATGTTCCTTGTTTTGTTCCAGCAAGCTGAATGCCCGTAAGTTTCATTGTTTGTTCGGAGTCGTCAATAGCTTTTTTGTTCGAAAAAAGTATGCGAGGCATTAAAACATGCTTTATTGCATTGTTCCAGTTTTCGCCGTCCATATAAGACTGTTGTTTTGGAATATAATTCACTGTTGCAGAAAAGTATTCTAAAAAGAAGATTCTTTTAACCATAGATTCCAGCCCCACTTTATATGTTTCAAGGGTTAATTCTGTTGTTAATTCTAATAATCTATCTAATGCCTCACTTTTTGAAACAGTAACAGTTTGTGCACGTTCTCCTCCTGACAAAAACATTCTGTATTCACCCTTTACATAACTCCATACAGCACCGATATTGAATAAAAGAACAGCAAAAAAGGTTATAAAAAGTATTTGTTTTGTTCCTTTAATTTTATTGAAAGTTAGGTAAATTACCGGCAGCAGAATTAATATTTCTTTAAATTCAGAAAAATATCCTGTAAAACCTGTTAATACTTCAAAGCCTAAAATAATTGAAACTAACAATAATTTTTCATTCTTTTTAATTGAGAGGTAGAGCATTATAAACAGCAGCGACCACTTAAAGTAAGAAAGTATATTTACGGGCTGTGCTATTCCCGGAATTTTAAACCTGATAAAAGCAAAGAATATTCCTGAAAATACCGTAAATAAAGCATATATAATTATAACGTTTGTTGTATTATAATTTTGTAATAATTTAATTGGTGTTATTCGTTTTTTAATATTATATATCGCAAGTTTTAGGCCAAGAGCAAAAAACAGCAGTCCAAGAAGACTTAGCCAATAAGTTTTATCTATATTCTCTAATGAATAATCTGGTCTCCATAGCAAATCTATCATGTTTGCATCAGCAATACTAAGGTATATGTAGCCTATAGTTATTGAGAGCCATTGAAAACCTACACCGGCAATAATAATCGGAGGCGTGCCTTCTCGCCAAAAGAATTTAAAGATTATTATCAATAAAATAAATCCCGCAGATATTTGTCCAAAATAATCACTAAATGCAGAAATTATTATGAAAATAGCAGAAATTATATATAGTGCACTTGGTATCTTGCTGTTTTTCATTAATTTAACTAATTTTTTTTATGTTTTTCAGCATTATCCAACTCTGATTTTACGATATTCAAAATTTGTTTAAAATTATCTTGAAGCATATTGTTTCTGTTAAATTATACACTCTTGTTCTAATTCGTTACTAGTAGATTTTAGCATATTTAATAATTTATTAGAATAACTAAATGTGTTTACAGTATCATTAAACAATTTTTTGTCATATATTTCATAAAAGTTATAGTAGGTTAAATCAAAGTTATACCAATCTTGAATAATCTTAAAAACCTCGGCATTTTTATTTTTTATATCATTTATGCTAAACAAAAGACAATCTTTCGGGTATTTTTTTTTGTAATTTAAAATAGACTGATTATATTTAATCCATGATATAGCATAATTATTTATTTCTCGTCTAATATACAAAGGATAAATAGCTTGTAATAACAATCTATTTTTAAAACGAAATATTTTAGTTTTAAAAATAGTGTAGTGTGTTCTTCTTACCAGAGAATTTACAACTTCATTATATGGTCTATATACAGCTAAACATCTCATTTTTAGAATGTTTTTTTTCCAACTTTCTAAATATAGTGTTCCTCTAGGCTCTTTCCATGCCCATTGTTTTTCGACACTTCTTTTTTTAATATATCCTAACAATTTTTTTTCAGACATGTCAGATAATAAAAAAATTTGCCGGTTTTTAGTTCTTAGTCCTGTGGTATGTAATCCTTTTTCTCGTAAGTCAGTTTCATGTATATTTACAATTTCCCAATCTTCAAAATGACCTTTTTTATTAGCAAAAGCCGGCTTCATAAGATTTTGCCCCATATTTAATCCGCAATTATGAAGCCAATTTGCAGTTAAACTTGTTCCTGACCGGTGCATTCCGGCTATTGCCAATACTTTTGCCATCTTTTATATTGAAATTTAGTTATTAATATTTATTATAAAATTAATTTTCTGTTTTTAAAACTATAAAATATGTTTAGGAGTATAGTAAATACAAAAAAATTTACTATTCATGGTATAAATATTCATCAATAAACCCCTTTCTTATTTTTGCATAAAATTGATGTTCTTTTTTAAATAGCATCAAAATTCGGACAACAAACCATCTAAAAAATAGTAAAAAGAAATTGTCATATTTTACTAGGATAGAAAAATATTTTCTTGACAGTTGAAATTTTCTTGTAAATAAAAGAGTCAAAAATTGGTTAAAATATATGTAATAATGTCTCCATTTTAATACTTTTTTTGCTCTCTTTTTATAATCATCGTCAAAAACAGAAAGGAAACATTCATATACAGTATAATTTTCTTTTAATTTATACAAAGCAACATTAATATTCCTACTTAATTGACCTTTGTGAGTTCTTATCCGTGTTAAAATTTTACCAAGTTCTCCAACCTGTGCTACTTTTGATAAACGACACCATAAATCAAAATCTCCGGCGTATATCATAGTTTCATTAAAGAAACCGACTTTTTCAACATATTTTTTATTCAAAACAACATTTGAAATATTTCCCGGCATACTCCCGTATGAAATTGAACGAACAGCATGTTCATGTGTTGAAATAACTCTGTCTTTAAAAGTGTGTGGTGTATTAATTATATTGTTATTTTTATCAATGTTTTGAAGTCTTGAAAACATGAAACTGATTTTTGGGTTCGTTTCAAAAAAATTAACAGCTTCAGAAAGACAAAAAGGAAGCATTATATCGTCTTGTGCCCAAAGATGAATTAACGGAGATTTAGCTTTTTTTATTAAAAAATTTAAAGTCGGGAAAAGCCCTTTATTTCGGTCGCTTTTAAACAGTTGTATTTTATTGTTTTTATATTTTGATAAAAACTCAAAACTTTTATCAGAAGAGCGATCATCACAAATCAGAAATTCATAATCGTCCATATCCTGATTAAGAACCGAATTTACAGATTCTTCAAGGTATTCCATTCCATTATAAACGGGGAGTATAACTGATATTTTAATAGCTTTATTCATATAATTTCTTGTTCTATTGCTTTTGTAATTTTTTCAAAACTCCACTTGTTAATCATTTCTTTTGATTTTTTTCCAAAATTAGAATAATTATTTTCAAACAGTTTTATTTTTTCTTTCAAATCATCAATATTTCGCGATTTAAAAATAAATCCATTTTCATTATTCTTAACTAAATCAACAGCACAGCCTACTTTATCGGAAACTAATATTGCTTTACCGCAAGCCATTGCCTCATTTATTGCAAGCCCCCATGTTTCGCCCGGACCTTGTGACGGCAACACAAAAACATTACAAAGTCGGTAAATAACCGGCATTTGAGATTGATTTTGAAACGGTAAAAATATTACATTTTCTCCGGCTTTATTTTTCATTTCTGTTTCTAAATTTCCGCTCCCGACTAATAAAAACTTATATTGAGGAAATTCCTTTGCACTTTCAATTAGTAAAAGCGGAGTTTTCTTTTTTTCAAATTTACCGACAAAAAGAAAAACTATGTCTTCTTTTTTTATATTTAATTTTTCTCGCCAATTATTTGCTTTTTGAATTTTTTTGTTGTCTTTATCAAAAAATCGCTCATTATCAATGGCATGCGGAGCAAAAATAAGTTGATTTTCTTTTAAGCCATGCTTTGAAAAATATTTTTTATTGTTTATTCCTACATAAAAGGCAAAATCAATATATCTGTAAACAAACTTTAACCAAACTCTTCGTAAGATAGTCTTATAATCTTTCTCCTCATCAATCAATGTTGAATCTCCTCTGAAATAAACGAGGATTTTACCTTTAAAATATCGCATTGCCTTAAAATGAGAATGATGATTCCACCCGAAAACAAGAATTGCATCGGCTTGCCATTCTTCAATTTCTTTATTTAATGTCGGATTTATTACGCCCTTATAACTGCCGGAATTTGGTTTTTTTGAAATATTTTTCACAAAAGTATAGTCATATCCCTCCAAAAGAGGAATATCCCATTTTATTTCTTTGCCGAACTTTTTATCATATACTTTTTCTTGCGACTGCTCCCAAGTGTAAAAAACTTTTATATGAATTTTATTTCTTTCTGATAAAAGTTTGAACAGTGGTGAATAATACTGTATAGGGTGAGTTATTATTATTGCGAGTTTTTTCATTTGTTATACAAAATGTTATAATTTGGCTCGGTATCTTCGGTATAAAAATCAACATTAAAATTTTCAATTGTCCTTAAAATTAGATAGACTTGTTCTTGCGACAAATAATCTTTCCATTTGGATATTTGTTTTTCTTTTGAAAAATTAGATTTCTCATCAGTTGTAAAACTTGGTTTAAAAATATATGAATAATTTTTTATAATATCTGTACCAATCCACTCTGACAGACGTGTTAGTTCTTTTTGAGGATATAGCAATAAACTCTCATAAGAAATAGTCAACCATTTTTTATTATTATATTTATGTTTAATCGGGTATAAATTTGTAATAGCCCAAATAGCAGATAAATATTCTTCTTTTGTTGTAATTTTTTCAAATTGTTCTCTATATTTAATATAGATTTCTTTATGTTTCCCTTCAAAAAGTCTCGGAATAAACTCTTTCTTAAAACTAAAACCCCGTTTTAATTGAGATGCGACAACAGCACACGGATGCCGAACCAAAAGAATTGAGTTGATTTCAAAATTATTCACTAACCACGGTAACATTAAATTACCAAAACAGAATTTATAAATATATAAATCATAATTCTTAATTGCTTTAAAGTTGTTAAATCGGAACAATTTTATATTAATTATTTTTTGAGAAAAAAGTTTATTAAAAAAGAGTTGGGCATCTTTCCATTTTGCATTTTCAGGAATATATTGATTCCAATCAAAACCAACATTTTCTAGTTCTGGATAAGCAAAAGGGTTTATAAAAGAAAAATCCCTTTGTTTGTATTTGAAAAGGGGTTCCCATACAATAATTGCTTTATTTTCTTTGTTTAATATATCGGTAAGCCAAGTTGAGCCTCCACGAGGAGATGAGAAAACAGAAATGATTTTTACTCGTTTTTTCCGTTTTTTTCTTATCAGAAAAAGGTAGAAATTAAAAATATCTTTAATCTTTATTAAGTATTTACTTTTCATTAATGTAATTTATTTATAAATATTTCTCACCCAAAAGTTTAAACAACGGCGAATAATATTGTATGGGGTGTGTTATGATTGTTGCGAGTTTTTTCACAGTAAAAAATATTATTTTATAAATTATCTGAAAATTCTTTTATCTGTTTCTGAATTGTATTTTTCACTTTCGTTAATTCCAGTTCCTTCTCAAGTATCATTTCTGGCCAATCTGAAATATTTATTTCTTCAAAATAATTTAAACTTTTGATTACATGCAAATTATTACGAGAATTATATTTTATTGCATAAAAAGATAATATATCTTTTATTGAAAATTGTTTGAGAATAAAATAGACATCAATAACATCTTTTGAACGTGTTCCGTTTCCTGTAATTGCATTTAATTTCATTGCCGCAATATCTTCTACCGACAATAAATTTATATTTTCGGTAAAAATTGGAGGATTAACAAGCGCATATTTATGTGTTAAAATATCTATTTTTATTCCTTTAATACTTCCTTTTAATGTGTTTTTTGAAGAATAATTCAATCTAAATTCATATTTTTCTTCAAGAAATTCTAACATTTCATTAAGGGCAAAACCTTCTTGCGAAAAAAAGTCTAAATCTATTGACCTGCGATGCCCCAATTGTAATGCAAGAGCTGTTCCGCCTACAAGATGAAAATTTTTTAATGTTTCTTCTTTTTGCAATTCAATTAATAATTCCAGTGTATTTGATTCGATTGTATTTTTGTATAGCATTTGAATTTATTTTTTGGAATCTCTAAAAAAAGACTTAACCAAGATAATGTTTTTTTATCTAAAAAACCTACATTTACAATCTCTTGTTTTATTATTTCTATACCGTAATATTTTATAAGCTCTTTTACATGAGCTATATCACCCAGTGTAAAAACACGTTCGATAATTAAACGTTTGTTTTTATTCTCATCAAAAGTGTTAATATTTATATCCCAAAACAACTGTTCGGGTAGGTTAATTGAAAGCATTTTATTTAGATTTTAGAAAACTGTATTGTGAGTTATGATTATTGCGAGTTTTTTCACTACAAAATTGTTTTATACCAATCAATTGTTTCTTTTATACCCCTTTCAATACCAAATTTTGGCGACCAGCCAAGATTTTTGTGTATTTTTGATATTCCGATTGAGCGTCTTCTAATATTGTCGATATCGCGTTCGGGAACATTTTCAACTGTTACGTTTTCAATATTTTTTGAAATAATTTCAACTAATTTTTTAACAGAAGTTTCAACAGTTGTTCCAATGTTAAAAATATCGCCGTAAGCTCTTGGGTGAACTGCTGCAAGAATTGTTGCATCAACTGCATCTGTAATAAAAGTGTAGTCACGAGTTTGTTCGCCGTCGCCAAATATTTTCAATGTTTCTCCCACGAGTGCATTATGAACAAATTTGCCAAGAACGCCAGCGTATAAGTTTCGCGGTGTTTGTCCGTATCCGTAAACATTTGAATATCTGACAACGGAAGCCGGAATATCGTAATTCCTGCAATACATAGATGTGTAGTTTTCCCCAAGCAGTTTTGTGGCAGCATAATTACTTAAAACATCTATTCGGTCGTTTTCATTTACAGGTAATTTAACTGAACTTCCGTATATTGAAGTAGAACCGGTATAAATAAATCGTTTTAAATCAGGCAAATTATTATGACGGATATATTCAAGCATATTTAAAGTGCTTTCTGCATTTATTCGCAAATGTATATTAGGTTCTAATCCTGATGATGAAATTTGCTTGCAGGCAAGATGAAAAATATAGTTTACATTTTTAAACAGCGGAAATAACTTTTCTTTATCGCAAACACTTATTTTATGAAATTCAATTTTATCGGCAACCTCCGAAAGCATTGCTTCTGAACTGTTAGACAAATCATCAACTACGATTACTTCGCAGTTATAATCATTTACAAGGGTTTTAACTAAATTATGACCTACAAAGCCGGCACCTCCGGTAACCAGAACTTTTTTATTTTTTATTTTTTCTTTATGGTTTATCATTTTTTTTGAGTAAGTTTTCAACAGGTTTAACAAATTCTTTTGTCATACCAAGTGCAGTATGCTTTTGAATTAATGGATTTGAGAGGTCAAATTTAACAAACTTATCTTTTTGATTTATTAAATCTGTAATTTTATTTTTCAACTCCGATAATTTCGTTTCAGGAAGTTCTTTTTGAGAATATGTTACGATATATTTATAATTAAGCTGTTTGAGAAATTTAGCCGGAAAAGAATCATTGTGCAAAAATGCAATAAATGGTTTACCCGATGCTATAAGCCCCATAAGTTTTGATGCGGCGTAATAGGGTTGCATTCCTCCGAAAAGTAAAATAATATCTGCGGACAATGTTAGTTCTACCGCTTTTTTATACGAAACACGTAAAGGATTTTCTGTCATATAGCTTTGCATACCGAATTTTTCAATCCACTTAAATGTCTGTTGTTTTGCAAGTCCCTCTCCCGCATAAGAAGTTCCGAAAAACCCTATTTCTAACGGCGTATCTTTTTCTATTTCAGATAATGATTTTAATAGGGGCTCTAAAACAAGGTAAGCATTGTTCCATACAGCACCGATATATCTAAAAATTACTTTATCAGAAATGCTCTTTTGAGCTTTTAAGTAAAAATCTGAGGGTTCTACACCATAAGGTATTGCGAGAAGCGGTTTATTTTCGATGTAATATCTTGATTCTAAATTATTATTTATTCCTTCGGAAACAGAATAAATAATGGCTGCTTCTAAAACTGCTTTTTTCTCAAATTTTCGAGCTATTTTTTGAGAAATTCTTTTTTTAAAATTTGCATCTTTCGGGATATCCCCCACAAACCAAGGGTCAATAAAATCAATCCCGTAAGGGATGCCTGTTTTTCGCTTTATGCGAGGAGCAATAAGCAGAATATACCAGGGCGGAACAGGGTAAAGTATAAAATCAGGCTTCTCTTTTTTAGCTGCTTTTTTTATTGCAGGCAAAAGGTAAGGTATCATTCGCAAGCCCAAATCTCCGATACCGAATTTTCTTGTCTTTTTTTGATTCAGCGCCTTTACAACTGTTAAATCAAAATCGTTTCCTGCAAGTTCGGTCATCCAGGCATCTTCTTTTTCTTCTCTGTATTTTGCTTCGGTAGTAAATACATGTGGATACCAGCCTAAACTTTTCAGATGCTTTACCATCAACCTTACTCGCTGCGAAGGCGGCAGTGCCGATGGCGGAAAATGTGGTGCTATGATGAATATTTTCTTCAATTTAATATTTTTTCTGTTAAGTAAGCCGGTATATAATGTATATTATTTTGCAGGGTATTAAGTTGCAAATTTACTTTAAAAGATTGTGAAATGTTCTCAATTTTGTTGAAAATAACCCGACTATTTTTGTATTTTACCCAAAAAAGTAGCGACGATTTCAGTATTTTTGTCCAATTTTTCAATGGTTTTTTATATAGACAAATGTTATACCTGACAAACTATCACTAATACTCACACAATTAAAAGATTTCAAACATTCCGGGTAAGGACAATCTGCTTCAAAAACAGCAAAATTGATATGATATTTTTTTATAAACTCTACTTGGGATTTTTCCAAATTTTCAAATTGATTGTTATTTTTTTGAACTTCTACAAACCTATAAAACGGTGTATTTTTAATTATTTGTTGAATATTTTTATCATTCCTTTTATTATAAACAGAAAGAGAAACCAGATATGTATTTCTTTGTATAATATGGTTTATTCCACCAATTATCGGAACATGCGGATTACCAAACGTCGAGTTTAAAAATCTCCCTTCTGCAACAAAATAACAACCTAATTCACTTAAATCATTTTTTTTAATTTTATTGTAAAAGGGCTTTGATATTGATATTTCTCTAAATTCAGTATTATTAAATGTATAGAGCCATGAAAAAATCACTTGTAAAAAAACAGCAAAAATGATTATATAATTATTATATAAATTCTTTTTTGCTTGTAAAGAATTAAAAACTTTACCTAAAACAATAACAGAAATAATTAATAGAGATGTATTCAGAACAGAAGTAACAATCGCAAAGGATTCTCTGTTTATTATTCCGGAAGTAAAAATTATTCCTAATAATGAAATTAAAAGAAAAACTATTACAGGAGCAGAAAATAATATTTTAAGACGTTTCGAGAAAATAAACATCAAAAAAGCAACTGTTAATGAAAAATAATAAATTGGCAATCTGAATAAATAATCTACAAACATTTTTTTCAAAAAAGTTGAAAAATATGATTTTGTGAAATAATTATCAAAAGATAAACCAACATCTTTTTCGCCACCCCAAATATTGTAATATAAAAAATATATCAGCAAAAATATAATAAGAACTATTATCATTCCAATATATTGTTTTTTTCGCTCTTTGATAAAAAGAAACAAAAAGAATATTCCCAAAGCTCCAAAAACAGTAAAAATATATACAGGATGAAGAATGACAGTAACACAAGCCAATAAAACTAATAAAACATAGTCCTTCTTGTATAATGAAATTGCAACAAAAGGAAACAACAGAAAAGCAGCAATAAATTTAGGATAGAAAAAAACATTTGTGCTGAATCCCCCTTTAAAAGGCAGAATACCCCCCAAAACAATCAACAAAGATGCAAAAATTACACTTTTAAAGTTCTTTTGTTTAAAAACATTAATAAACATTTGACTAAAAGATACTGCACTCAATACCGCAACTAGCGGGATAAACTGATATACAAAAACAAAGACAGAGGGGATATTTGAAAAATTCAATAAAAAGGAGTTTACCCAAATATCAAAATTATGATATGGTATTTTGATGCTTTCGCTCCCTTCATTAAATATAGTATACCATAGATTGCAAGCCTCATTATTAAAGCTGTTAAAGGTTTCTGCAACCGAAACGTAATAGTTATAATCACGATAATACAGATGAATATTGCCTCCGTCATATTCTTTCAACCACTGAAATAAACTAAATAAAAACAAGATAAAAATATATGGCAAAATATATTTAATTTTCGGAATAAAAGATTTTATTTCAATTGATTTTAAGCTAAATGATTTTCGTTGTAAAAAAAGATATAAAATAGCTAATTCAATGAATAAGATATTAATTGTTTTATATCCTGCTTTAACAAAAGAATAAACTATTATGGCAACAAAAAAACCAAAAATAATTTCGTAACCAATGTTTTTTCTTCTAACTTTTTCCTTATTATTAAATAAAGAAAAAATCAAATGTCCAATTAATGCAAAAAGCATTAATAAGCCAGAATTAACTGCGAATAGTATAGTGATACCTATGAAATTCATATTTTATACCCTATAAAACAATTGAATCTTATTTGTAATTATTTCCACATTTTCATTTGACAATTCAAAGAAAAAAGGCAATCTCAAAAGTCTGTTTTCGTAATAATCAGACATTTTCAGTTCCCTATTTCCGTGAATTTCTTTATAAAATTCTGATTTATGAAGCGAAAGATAATGAAAAACAGCAAAAATACCGTTTTCTTTTAAATATGCAAGCAAATTCGTTCGCTCTTCGAGACTATTGCAAACAATGTAAAACATATGTGCATTGTTACTTGCGTAATCAGGAATTTGCGGAAGTTGTATTAAGCCTTTTCCTTCAAGAGGTTTTAATAACTTATAGTATTGTTGCCAGATTTGCTTTCTTTTATTTTGGATGTTGTCTAGGTTTTCTAATTGGGCATATAAAAATGCGGCAATCATATCTGATGGTAAAAATGAAGAGCCAATATCTACCCAGCCGTATTTATCGACCTCTCCTCTGAAAAATGCAGCCCTGTTTGTTCCTTTTTCCCAAATAATTTCGGCACGTTTTAAAAAGCGTTCATCGTTGATAATTAGTAAACCGCCTTCGCCCGATTGCAGGTTTTTTGTTTCGTGAAAAGAAAATGCACCAAGATGACCTATTGAGCCAAGCGGTTTGCCTTTATAAAAACTATCAATTGCTTGTGCGGCATCTTCAATTACAAAAAGATTATATTTTTTTGCCAAAGCCATTATCTTATCCATATCGCATGCCATTCCGGCATAATGAACAGGAACTATTGCTTTGGTTCGTTCGGTAATAAGTTCTTCTACCTTGTCGGCATCAATATTTGGTGTATTTTTTTCGCTGTCGGCAAATATTATTTTTGCTCCTTGCCTTACAAAAGCATTTGCCGTTGAAACAAAGGTATAGGAAGACATAATAACTTCATCTCCTTGTTTTAAATCAATTAACATTGCAGACATTTCAAGTGCATCGGTGCAGCTTGTTGTCATCAATGTTTTTTTGAAACCATAGCGTTGTTCAAAAAAAGTTTGGCATTTTTTTGTAAAATATCCATTGCCTGATATATGATTATGCTCATATACGGCTTGAAAAATATAGTGTGCTTCTTTGCCTGTTAGGTATGGTTTATTGAATGTTATATTATTCATTATAAGCTTTTTAATAATTCTTTAAGTTCATATATCGGTATTATTTCAATGTTATGTTCTGTCTGTTCTGATTGCGAAAGGGTTACAATACACGATTTTGATACGGGTATTTTCTTTTGAGCATAAATTAATCCGCTTATTTCTCGTTCTCTATTTTTTGTATTTACTTCAAAAGTAGCTTGAATTGCTATTAATTGTTTGCCTTTTTTTACAATAAAATCGCACTCTTTATTTTCATTACACAAGAATACATCATTATACTCATATTTTAGTAATTCTGAAAATACAAAATTCTCAAACAATTTTCCTTTATTTTCTGAAAAATTTAATGAAGTTGCTGTTATTAAACCGTTGTCAATAGTATATAATTTTCGTTTCGATTTTAATTGTTTTTTTATTTTGAATGAAAATTGTGAAATTTCGTATATTAAAAATGCCTCTTGCATGGCGTTTATATATTCTTTGACAGACAAATCGTTTATTCCGGTTGCTTTTGACAGGCTGTTGTATGAAAATAATACGGATAAATTATTGAATATATAAAATGCGAGTTCTTTGAACGATTTATTGTCTCGTATATTTTTATTGATGATACAATCTTTTATTAAGATACTGTCGTAGTAGTTTGTTAATATTTCGTGTTTAATTTGCTCGCTGTTTTTTAATACAATTTCAGGAAATGTGCCGTGTTTTAAGCTGTTTTCTAATATATTTAAAACTTTTGGTTTGTTTTGTAAAATTGTAAGATTATCTGTAAAGTTATAATAATTTAAAATTTCGGATAAAGATAAAGGATACATTTGTGAACTGATGTATCTACCTGATAATAAATTAGAATAATCTCCGAGGGCTATGGTTTAAATATTCTGCGATTTAATAAACATTGCATAATTAACTTCAATATTTTGATATTTCAGATAGCCTGTCGGGTCCAAGAGCACTATTAATCATTTCCTTGATAATATCAACTCCCTTATATATTTCCTTAAACCTAAACCAGTTTAAATAGTTTTGTAAATATTTTGTTGCAACACCATGTAGGATATTTTCAATCCATTC
>JAKISF010000043.1 GCA_021648725.1 Bacteroidales bacterium
GCTGCACAAAATTACTCTGTTCTCTTAAAAATAGCATTAAATCTATTAAAAAATGAAACAACAACAAAACAAGGAATTGCCGGCAAAAGACTTAAAGCCGGCTGGAATAATGACTATTTGCTAAAAGTATTAAATATTAAAGTATGAGTTTGCCCTGTAAAAAAAGCCTTTTCTTTTTTCTATATTCCTTAATTATAATCTCTATTTTTCGTTTTTAAAGTTATTAACATATTTACTTGTTGATTTTCAATTTATTCAGGCTTTTTAACAATGGTTCTTTTAATAACCGGACTTTGCACAAAGCCGGATTTGAACTACTTTTGAAAAACCATATTTTCTACTATTTAAAAATTATTTTTTCGGATGCAAATTAAAAATCAAATCACGGCTTTTTCTGTGAAAACAAAACCTGTCGGGTACTCATACGAAACAGCTTTTCAAGAAGCTAAAAAATATTTCAAAGGAGATGAGTTAGCAGCCAAAGTTTGGACAAATAAATATGCTTTAAAAGATTCTTTTGGTAATATTTATGAAAAAAGTCCGGCAGAAATGCACAAAAGGCTGGCAAAAGAAATTGCTCGTATAGAAAAAAAATACCCAAACCCTTTGTCCGAAAACGAAATCTTTGATTTGTTAAAAGACTTTAAATATATTATTCCTGCGGGAAGCCCTATGTCCGGTATCGGAAATAAATTTCAAGCTGTTTCGTTATCAAATTGCTTTGTGATAGGAGATGATAATCCTGCAGACTCATACGGCGGCATTTTAAAGGTTGACCAAGAACAGGTTCAGCTTATGAAACGCAGAGGCGGTGTCGGTCATGATCTTTCTCATATTCGCCCAAAAGGAAGCCCTGTAAGTAACAGTGCATTAACATCAACCGGTGTTGTTCCGTTTATGGAGAGGTATTCTAATTCAACAAGAGAAGTGGCACAAGACGGGAGAAGGGGTGCTTTAATGTTATCTATTTCTGTTAAACATCCGGATGCAGAAGACTTTATTGATGCAAAATTAGAAGCAGGAAAAATTACAGGAGCAAATATTTCTGTAAAAATTGATAATGTTTTTATGAATGCCGTTATTGAAAACAAACCATACCAACAACAATATCCGATTGATTCTGAAAAACCCTCAATAAAAAAAACAATAAATCCGAGAAAACTTTGGAAAAAAATTATAAATAATGCATGGAAGTCAGCAGAACCGGGAATTCTTTTTTGGGATACCGTAATAAATGAATCTGTTGCTGACTGCTATGCTGATTTAGGTTTCAAAACCGTTTCAACAAACCCGTGCGGAGAAATTCCTTTGTGTCCGTACGACAGTTGCCGTTTGCTTGCCATAAATTTGTTCAGCTATGTTGATAATCCTTTTACGTCAGAGGCAAAATTTAATTTTGATAAGTTTAAAGAGCATTCTCGTTATGCTCAAAGAATTATGGATGATATTATTGATTTAGAGTTGGAAAAAATTGACGGTATCCTTGATAAAATTAATTCAGACCCTGAAAAAGCAGAAATAAAAAGAACAGAGAAAAACCTTTGGGAAAATATTAAAGAAAAGGCTATTAAGGGAAGAAGAACAGGCGTAGGAATTACTGCAGAGGGGGATATGCTTGCAGCATTAAGTTTAAGATACGGAAGTGATAATGCTACGGACTTTTCAACACAAGTTCACAAAATACTGGCTGTTGAAGCCTATCGTTCTTCTGTTGAAATGGCAAAAGAAAGAGGAGCTTTTGAGGTGTTTAATTCAGAAAGAGAAAAAAATAACCCTTTCGTAAGCAGGATTAAAGATGCAGACCCGGAATTATACAACGAAATGCAAGAACACGGAAGGCGAAATATTTCTTTATTAACAATTGCTCCTACGGGTTCTACAAGTATTTTAACTCAAACAACATCAGGAATAGAACCGGTTTTTCTTCCTTTCTACAAAAGAAGACGAAAAGTAAACCCTAACGACCAAGATGTTACTGTAAGTTTTGTTGATGAAACCGGGGATTCTTGGGAAGAATATAATGTTTTTCACCATAAATTTATAACATGGATGGAAGCAAACGGAATTAATTCCGGAAAAGCTAAAAAATCTGACAGCAAAAATATTGATTCATTAATAAAAAACTCTCCTTATTATAAGGCTACTTCTAATGATGTAGATTGGCTTAATAAAGTAAGGTTACAGGGTCAAGTTCAAAAATGGGTTGATCATTCAATAAGTGTTACTGTTAATTTACCGAATGATGCTACCGTAAAACTTGTAGGAGATGTTTATCTTGAAGCCTGGAAGAGTGGGTGCAAAGGTGTTACCGTTTACAGAGACGGTTCTCGAGACGGAGTGCTTCTTGCTGCAGACAACAAAACAAAAAAAGAAGCAGAAGAGCATACAAAAAGACCGAAAGAACTAAGTGCAGATGTTATTCATTTCAGTAATAATGAGGAAGAATGGATTGCCTTTATCGGAGTTAAAGACGGTTTGCCTTATGAAATTTTTTCCGGTCGTTCGGAAGAAGATGCTCTTCCTGTTCCGAGGTCTATTACAAAAGGAAAAATTATTAAACAGCGCTTTGATGACGGTTCAAAAAGATATGATTTCAGATATACGAATAAATTTGGTTTCAATATTACAATTGAGGGTTTGTCTTACAAGTTTAATCCCGAATTCTGGAATTATGCAAAATTAATTTCCGGCGTTTTAAGGCACGGAATGCCGGTACAACATACCGTAAATCTTATTTCGTCTCTTCAGTTCGGCTCCGGTTCGATTAATACTTGGAAAAAAGGTATTGAGCGAGCATTAAAAAATTATATTCCGGACGGAACAAAGGCAAAAAAAGGGAAGATTTGTGCTGAGTGCGGCTCAGATTCATTAGTTTATCAGGAGGGTTGCTTAATTTGCCAGTCCTGCGGGTTTTCAAAATGCGGATAATAAAAAAGACCTTCATTTTGAAGGTCTTTTTTATTGTTTTTTGTTTTCTAAAAACTTCACTATTTTTCCGTTTTTATATATTGCTGTTTTTTCTAATTCTCCTGAGTTATTATAAAAATATTGTTTACCGTTAATAAGAATTCCGTTAACAAACTCTCCTTCTTTTTCTGTTCTTTTATTTATATTGTAAAAAATATGATATCCTGTTCCTGAGAAAATTTCTAAGGAATCATTTTTTTCAATAACAATAGTATCAATATTTGAGTTTTTTGAAATAATGCTGTCTTTTCTGATTTCAATTACTATATCGTCCGGTATTTCATTTTCAGAATATGTTTTAATTGTTGCAGAATCACACTCTCCTAGTGAAAAGTTTTTTTCAACCCTTAAAGTTCCCGTTTCGTAGTATTCTTTAATTACGCCGTGTTCTTTTCCGTCTATCCATTCTCCTTCTATTTTTTTATTTCCGTTTTTGTAAAAATATTGTTGGTAACCCGAACGATTTCCGTAATCATTATAATTCCACAAATAAGAAAGTTTTCCGTTTTTGTAATAAGATTTATATTTCCCTACCCACTTATCTACAACCCACGTTCCCTCTTCGGCTATGTTTCCGTTTTCGTAGTATATTTTGGCTTCTCCGCTTTTTTCACCTTTAACGTAAGTAATCAACGATTTTAAGTTTCCGTTTACATAATACGACTTCCAAACTCCGTCTTTTTTTCCTTGAAAATACATTCCCTCTTGAAGTTTTTGAGAGGTTCTGTTTTTAAAAACAACCCAATATCCTTGTTTGTTATGATTTGCATCGGTATAATTAATTGTATCTCCTTCAAAAATATCATACGTTTGTGCATGAATATTAAAAAAGGAAAACATTAAAAAAAGCAATATATAAGCAATTTTTTTCAAAAAAATTTATTTGAGTTTATATTTATGTACGAAAAATTGTGCCGTTGGTTTCATTTTTAAAATATTTATTTTTTCTTATCGTTTATTTTTCTGAATGTCTGTTACTTATATTAATTCTTTTTTTTCTGTCTTGTTAAAAAGAATTTATTACTTTTACATAAACTTTTAATCGTTTGATTTATATGAAAAAATTTCTAATAATAGCCGTTGCCGTAATTATCTTTGGATTCAGTGCTTTTTATGCGTTTGTATATTACGTTCCTTTAAGTGAAGGCTCTCGCTCCGGGAAACTTGTTAAAATAAGTAAAAAAGGGGTGCTTTTTAAAACTTATGAAGGTATTGTAAGCCAGGGGGTTTCCGGAGAACAAACTTTTTATTTTTCGGTGCTTGATAATCAAAAAGAGGCTATTGAAAAGTTAAAATCTCTTCAGGGGCAGTATGTTAAAATTACTTATGTTGAACGTTTTAAAACTTTTGCCTGGTGGGGAGATACAAGGCATTTTGTTTCTGATGTTGAAAAAATTGAAACCGAAAAACAAGAAACAGATATTGATTTATATAACGAAATATCTAAGTTAAAGCTTAGAGTTAAAAAATTAGAAAACACTATTAATTCTCTTTTAGAAGATTAGGTCTGATTACTTACAATAATTTTCAATGAATATCTCGGCTAAAGGATGTCTGAGTTCTTGTGCTTTGTTTAAATCAAAGCATGCTTCTGTCTTTTTATTCATTATTATAAGTAACTTTCCTCTTGAAAAATATGCTTCGGCAGAATTCGGATTTAGTTCAATTGTTTTTGTATAGTCAATAATTGCTCCATCAAAGTCTTTTAAAATTTGCTTAGCAACTGCTCTGTTTAAATATGCTGAAAAATGTTTCGGATCCAAACTTATTGCTGTATTAAAATCTTTTATTGCATCTTCCGTATCACCTTTTAACATCTTTGCTCTTCCCCTGTTGGAATATGCTCCCGATTCTTCGGGAGTAATACTTAATGCTTTGTCAAAATCAGCAATTGCTCCGTCATAATCTCCCAACTTTCCTTTTGTTATACCTCTGTTTGAATAATAGAAGTGCAAACCTTTGTTGCTTTCCTTATTCAGCATCAAATCAATTGCAAGATTATAGTCTTTCATTGCTGCATCTAATTTGCCGAGTTCCGATTTGGCATTTGCTCGATAGTGATATGCATCGGAAAATTGACCGTCCTCAGTTAAAGCATTTGTAAAGTCTTTTATTGATGTTGCTATCAAAACTGTATCGTTATTTAATTTTCCTAATTCAAATTTGGACACTCCTCTGTTATAAAAAGCATTACGATAATCCGGTTTTCCCTTTATTGCTTCTGAAAAATGCTCGATTGCTTCTCTTCTTAACTTTTTTACATCATTATAGCGTAGCTCTTCAAATGCTTTTACTGCTTGCCTGTCTTTTAAACTGCCTAAATTATTCCATGCAATTACTGAGTTCGGAGATTTTTTTATTGTATCTGTCCATAATGTTTCACTGTTTTGCCAAATATCTGACCGCATAAAGCTTAAGGCGGTAAGTAAAATAATATACATTCCGGTTAAACCGAAAATAATGTTCTTATGTTTCGGCTTGTTTTTTATGTGCCTGATAAGCAGAGCGGAAACTAAAATAAAAAATCCTATTGACGGAATATATGCATATCTGTCTGCATGAACAGCACTTCCGACCGGAATAAATTGCAACAGCAACAAAATATTGGCAACAAAAAATGCAATTCCGAAAACTAATATTGTTTTTCCTTTTTTAAACAGCCTAATTGTTAAATATATGATAAACCCGACCGGCAATATCATTAAATAATATAAATTCGGAATTGTTTGTTTTATAATATCCGGGTACGGATAAATTGCCGATAAATTAATCGGTAATACCAGCTTGTATAAATACTGCATAAAAGCGTAAGAGGCAATTCCTATTCGCTGAAAAAAATCATAGCCTTGCTCATCAACTAATGCTTCACTTTCTTGTTGAGCACCTATTGCAATAAGACCAAAAATAACGGCTAATGCCAAAAACGGTATTTTTTCTGCGATTAATTTAGTGTTAAAAAAGTTTCTTTTTCTGATCCAGTCAATCAAAATTATTGTGATGGCTAACGACACTGCTTGTCCTTTTGAAAACAGAGAAAGAAGAAACAAAAGAAGTGCAGCAAAGTACCAAACCAATTTCTTTTTGTCAACATATTTTAAGTAGCTGATTAAAGATGCCACAAAAAAGAAGGCATATAAAACATCTTTTCTTTCAGATATCCATGCAACCGATTCAACATGAATTGTATGAACACCAAAAAGAAGAGCCGCAATAACTGCAATATTAAAGTTTTTTAAAAGAAGTAATACAAACCAAAAAACAAACAAACTCACCAAAATATGTAAAACCAAATTTGTTAAGTGGTACAAAAACGGATTAATATTTCCGTTTTTATCTTCTCCTCCTATTGCATAGTCTATTGATAAAGAAACCATTGACAAAGGATGATAGTTTCCCATATAGTATGTATCTGTTTTAAAAAGGGTTTTAATGCTTTCAGCACTTAGGTCTTTTAAATATGGATTATCATTCAAATAAAACTCATCGTCCCAAGAAGTTATTTCATTGTCAAAAGTCGGATAATATGCAACAGTTGTAAGAACAACAATTAAGAACAGCCAAAGAAAAGTAGATTTATTTCCGGAGCTTTGGTTTATTAAATTTTCTTTTTTCGGGCTGCGAAAATTATTACTTACTTTTTTAGTTTCTTGCTTTGCCTTTCTTTCTCTTTTCATATTTACAAGATTCTTTTTATTTTTTGGCGTATTCCATTTTGTAGTGCTCAATGTTTGCTTCCGTGAACATCTCCCCTACTCTTTTAAACCCGTATTTTTCATAAAATTTTTCAACTGCGGCCTGTGCGTTTAAGTATATTTTAGATTCTGAGGGAAGAAGTTCTTTCAAAATAAAAACAATTAAGGCTGCTCCGATTTTTTTTTCTCTGTATTCTTTGTAAACGGCAAACCTTTCTAATTTATGTCCTTCTTTTGTAATTCTTCGCCTTGCGGTTCCTACAGCTTTTTTATTATAATATACCAAATAATGAATTGCATTTTTGTCAAGTCCGTCATATTCAAGATCTTTGTCAACATTTTGCTCTTCGACAAATACTTTTGTTCTTATTTGAAACGCTTTTTCAAGCTGCTCTTTATTTTCAGAAGTAAATTTTATTACTTTTATTTCCATTATAAATAATCTTTCAGCATTTTTAAACTTATGTCCCAAAGTTTATTTTGTATTTCTTTATCGTAAGTTATCGGGTTGCTTTGCACAGGTCTTCTGTTTTCGAGATATAAACCGCTCATTTGCTCGGTTACCGGGCTTGTTGCCGCATATAACATTGTGTTGGCACCTTCACTTACCGGTGCACCCCCGCTCCAAGCGGCATTTAATAATTTTGTTTCAATAACTCCGGGGTGTAGGCAATTAGCTTTTGTTTTTTCTTCTGAAAGAACTTCAACTAATTTATATGTGTGTAAAATATTTAAAAGTTTTGAGAGAGAATAAGCCGAGCTGCCGAAATAGTTTTTTTCTCCTTGCAAATTCTCAAAATCAATTTCCGACGAATGTATCATAGACGTTACATTTAATATTTTTGAAGTTTCGTCAACATCTTTCAGTAAGGGTAAAAGTTTGTATGTTAATAAAAAATGAGCCAGATAGTTTACTTGAAATGTTTGTTCAAAGCCGTCTTTTGTAATACTTCTGTCATGAAAAAAATCCGCAGCATTATTAAATAAAATATCTATTTTAGAATACTTTTCTATTATTATTTTTGTTACGGAACTAACTTCTCGTAAGTTTGAAAAATCTGCGGTAACACCAAAAACTTTGTTTTTGCAAATTGCAGATAATTCTTTTTCTGTTGCTTCAACCCGTTGTTTTATTCTTCCGTGAATAATTAAATTTGCTCCTTGTTCCGCAACCTTTTTAGCTGTTTCTTTTCCTATTCCGTCTGTTGAGCCTGTAATTAAAATTACTTTATCCTTTAAATCCATTTTTAAATATTTATAAAAACATTCTTACTTTTTTCATATAACTTAAATAATCGCTGCCGTATATTTCAATACATTTTTTTTCTTCTTCTTTTGCAATAAAATATGTTGATATAAAATGTAAAATTGCAATAATACATAAAATTATTGACGCTCCTGAAATTGAAATTCCTATGCTTATCAAAAAATATGACAAATAAACCGGGTGTCTTGATATTTTGTAAACTTTTTCGGTTACCGGTTTATCATATTCAGATATTGCAAAATAAAACATTGATAATGTATATAATATCAAACCTAAAGTATAAAACGATGTTCCGATGTAAAAAAACATTGTTCCTGTTTTTATCGGTATAAAGATACTAAAAAACAGAAACCCGTAGTATAAAATGTAATTTGCTTGTGTAATATATTTAATTCCGGGTGTTTTAATAAATTTTGAAATATTATATTTAGGAAATAGTGCTAAAAGTCCCATGCTTGTTACAAAATATATCAAAGATAAAATCCATGTATTATATATTCCTATTTTTATTCCCAAAAAAGCTTCCATATTCTGCAAAAATAATAATTGTTTAAGAATAAATAAATTTTGTAAGTTAGTAGCTTAATTTAAAATTCGGGTATGAAGTGTCGTTTTATTATTTTATTATCGTTTGTTTCGTTGTTAATCTGTTGTGAAGACTCATCAACTGAAACCGTTGCTGAATTTGAAGAAACAGCAGAAGACAAAGCCATAAAAGCCGTTGAAGTTCTCCCGGAATATAAAGAAGCAAATATTCAAATAAATGCAATGACAAACGGTGAGCAATCAATATCTTTAATTATTGATGCCCCTACAGAAGAACATCCGGAGTTTTACATTCAGGCAGGATATAATCAAGAATCTTGGTTTGAACCTTATTATATTTTTGTTGTTGATGCAAAAACTTTTGAGGTTTATATAGAAGATGTAATTGAGGAAGATGTTGCTCCTATTGAAACTTGGCGAGAAAGAGAAAAACATCGATAATTTTTTTAGAAATTAAAAATTTTTGTTTCTTTAAAGTATTATTTCAAAATCTATGATATTTGTTTTTCCTATAACCAGCACATATTCAAAAGTTTACATTGCTTTTTTGTTGATTTTTTTTCTTTTTTCCGATAATTTATCTTATTCTCAATCAAATATTGATTCTGTTGATTTAACTAAAGTTTTACAAAAACGAAAGAAAAAGTTTATAAAAAATAAATACTTAAAAAATATTGTTTCGTTTAATGAGCTGTTTCCCAAATGTTATAATGAAAAAGACTCTTCAAAATATACTATTCAAAATGATATATATTTTATTGATGAGAATATAAATACAGTTTGGGATCAATATAAAAACATCAGCCTTAAAGAGAGCTATTCAGGGCATCTTGTAAAATTCGGGTTTTTATATTCAAAACCGGAAAATAAATTAATATATGTAAATGACGAGTATTCCGGATTAAAAGAAGGGCAAATTATTTTTATTCGGCTGGATTTATTAAAGGGCATTAAAAAATTAGTTGTTGCGTATGAAGTTGCAAATGTTGACGATGAAAATAAAATAATTCAATTTTGTTATATGAATAACGGTGTTTCGGAAGGCTCTCAAAAAATTATGTTGTCTGAAGCCGAAAACGGGCAAACTAAAATAACACACAGAACATTTTTTAAGAGCGATTCAAAATTCAGAGATAAAAGAATTTATCCCGGGTTTCACAGGCGTGTTGTAAGTGAACTTCATCATAATTTGATGAACTCTTTTCATTAGCTTATTATTCTTCAACAAAGAATAACTTTTCTAAAATCATGTCTTCAACAAACTTGCCTTTCTTGCTTGTTTTAATCTTATTATTATCTGTAACTAACAACTTTTGTTCTAATAATTTTTCTGTTTGTTTTTTAATAAATAAATAGTGCTTCTTTCCGAAATTTTCTTCAATATAGCTTAAATCTGTTCCAAAAATTGTTCGTAAAGTTGTGATTATATAATCATTATATTTATCGCTTGTGCTTAGTTCTTCTTTTGTAAAAAAATCTTTGCCCTCTCCTACTCTTTTAATGTATTCTTTAAGGTTTGAAACATTATATTGTCTTGATTTTAAATTATATGAATGTGCCGATGCTCCTAACCCTAAATATGATTTTTGTTGCCAATAAGAGGTGTTATGTTTTGAAAAAAAGCCTTCTTTTGCAAAATTTGAAGTTTCATAATGTATAAAATTATGCTTTTTTGCTTCTGAAATTAATAATTCAAATTGTATCACACTTTCTTCTTCCTTTATTTCCTTTATTTTTCCTTTTTTCAGAAAATTACTGAAAACAGTATTGGGTTCATAAGTAAGGTGGTAAGCAGACAAATGCGGAATCTCTAATTTAAAAAATTCCGAAAGATTTTTTTTCCAATGTTCTGTGTTCATGTCAGGCAAACCGTAAATCAAATCTCCGCTTATATTTGTATATCCTTTATTTTTAAGAATTTGAATTGCTTTGTAGTTTTCTTTGACAGAATGTCGTCTGTTCATAAGTTTTAAATCTTTATCAAAAAAAGATTGTAAGCCAATACTTATTCTGTTAATTTTAGTTGTTTTTAATTTGCTTACATATTGCTCATTAATGTCATCCGGATTGACTTCAAGAGTTATTTCAGCATATTTTTTAATTTGGAAAATTTTTAAAATCTCATCAATAATATGTTGAATTTCAGACGGTTTTAAAAGGCTCGGTGTTCCGCCGCCGAAATATATAGTTTCAATTTTTCTGCTTTCTGTGTAATTTTGTCGTAATTTTAGTTCTTTTACAATTGCTTGTATATATTTTTCTTTGTGTATTATTGAAAGGCTTGTATAAAAATCGCAATAATAACATTTTTTTGCACAAAAAGGAATATGAATATAAACACCTGACATACAATGATTTTAAAATATTATAAAACAATATTAGTTCTTCTTTTTGTTTTACTTTTAAGTTTATTACCTGCCGAAACTACTTCAAAAATAAGGATTATTAATATTCCTCATTTTGATAAGCTTATTCATTTTTTTATGTATTTTCTTTTAACTTCAGCAAGTTTAATTGACATCAAAAATAACATAAAAGTACCGACAAGTGTTTTAATCTTGTCGGTACTTTTATCTTTGTTATTTTTAAGCGGAATTATTGAAATAATTCAAGAATTTTTTATTTTCGGTCGTAACGGAAGTTTTTTTGATTTAACTGCAAATCTTATCGGAATAACTATTTCTTCTTTACTTTTTTACAAAACTTCTATATTTTCAAAATTTCTTCAAGACTCTTGATTCCTTTTGCAAAATCACCAATTGTTTGTTCTTTAAAAACTTTCATCAGCTTGTCTCTTACTTCATGAGATTTTTCCATAAACGGGCATAGGTCTGTATATTCCGGATTATTTTCACATATCTTAATCCCTATTAAACATTCGTGAAAAACATCAACTCCGTCAATAACTTTTACAATATCATACAAAGAAATAGAACCTGGTTCTTTTGCTAAACTAAATCCTCCGTGAGGACCTTTTACAGAGTTTAATATTTTTTGTTTTGCCAATGTTTGCATTATTTTTCCCAAAAACGGGCCCGGTAATTCTAAATCTTCCGCTATTTTCTTTATACCTATTTTTTTTTCTTCTTTTTCGTGAACGGCAATATACAAAATGGCCCTTATTCCATATTTACAGGTGTTTGAAATCATATTTTTTTATTATAATCCTCAAATATAAGCATTTTTTGTTATTTGGAATAAAAAGTCTTTTATTCTTTTATTTTTAGTTTTTATTATACAGGTATTTTCTCAATTCTCTTTATATGTCTTCCCCCCTCAAAATCTGTTTCTAAAAATTTATTAACAATTTCTTTTGCTAAATCAACGCTCACAAATCTTGCAGGTAAAGAACAAATATTTGCATCATTATGCAGTCTTGCAAGTTCCGCAATCTCAACATTCCAACATAATGCCGAACGAATCCCCTGATGTTTATTTACAGTCATATTTATTCCGTTTCCGCTGCCGCAAAGTGAAATTCCTAAATCAAAATCACCGTTTTCGACAGCTGATGCCATCGGATGAGCAAAATCCGGATAATCCGCACTTTCAACAGAGTATGTTCCGAAATCCTTAGTTTTATGACCTTGTTTTTTTAACATTTCTATTAACACTTGTTTTGTTTCATAACCGGCATGGTCGCTTGCCAATGCTATTTTTTTCATATTTTTAATCTTTGAAAATTTTATCAGAAATACAACTTTACTAAATCAATTTAACATTTACAGTAATTTAATGTTTTTTTAAATAGCTAAAAAACAGGTAGTTATATAAGATTGTTATGTTTTTATATTATAAACAGACTGTTAATAACTATTGTCATTTTATTAGTTTTCAGCTTGTTATTTTTATCATGTTTTTTTAATAAACAGTTGATAATTTTAATCTAAAAAATTAAAACTTATTTTTGCAAAGAAAACCATTTTATCAGTATAGAAAGAATTTAATATTACACAAGTATAATTTTTAATATTTACATATTTTTTTAAACAATTTTTTAATACAAAAACTTAAAAAACTTATTAAAAATTTAATGTTTCAATACATTTTTATAATTGTTAATAATATAAAATAATATATTAAATTTTAGGAAGTTAATAATATAAAAGCATTTTAAAAATTGTTAATATTTTTTTAAAAATGACAAATGCAAGAAAAAAAACATATTTTTATAAAATAATTAACAGACTATAATCATTATCATTAATATTTTTAAATTAAATTATAATAAATATATAGATGTTAAATAAAATTGAAGAAATAAAGAAAAACGGTTTTATAAATATTGACGAAAACGAAAAAACAGATTTAATTAAAGAAATAAATCTTTTAAAAAAAGAAAAAAATGCCGTAATACTTGCTCATTACTATGTTGACGGTGCTATTCAAGATATTTCGGATTTTGTTGGCGACAGTCTTGCTCTTTCACAAAAAGCCGCTACAACAAATGCTGATATTATTTTATTTGTAGGTGTACATTTTATGGCTGAAACTGCTAAAATTCTTTCTCCCGATAAAAAAGTTATACTTCCCGATTTAAATGCGGGTTGTTCCCTTGCCGACAGTTGCCCGGATGTAGATTTTGAAGAATTTATTAAACAACATCCAAATCATGTAGTTGTTTCTTACGTTAATACAACTGCAAAAGTTAAAGCTTTAACAGATATTGTTTGTACATCTTCAAATGCAAAAAAAATTATAGAATCAATTCCGAAAGATAAAAAGATTATTTTCGGACCGGACAAGAATCTCGGAAACCACATAAGCAGAATAACAGGAAGAGAAATGGTTATTTGGGACGGAGCTTGTCATGTTCATAACGAATTTTCTTTGGAAGGAATTTTAGAGCAAAAAAAGCAAAACCCCGATGCTAAAATAATTTCACATCCCGAGTGTCCTAAACAAATAACAATGATATCAGATTATGTAGGTTCAACTTCCGGCTTAATTAATTTTACGAAAGAAGATAATGCAAAAACGTTTATTGTTGCAACAGAACCGGGTGTTATTCATGAAATGAAAAAAGCAAGTCCGAATAAATTTTTTATTCCCGCTCCGGGAGAAGATTCTGAATGTGCTTGCAGTGAATGTGAGTTTATGAAATTAAACAATATCAAAAAAGTTTATAGTTGTTTAAAATATGAACTTCCTGAAATTAAAGTAGATGAAGATATCAGGAAAAAAGCGTATATTCCTATTAAAGCAATGCTTGATCTTTCAAACTAAAATATGAATAAACATTTTTTACATATAATCTCGATAATTATTTTACTTATTAGTTTTCAACAAGAACTTGAAGCTCAAAAAATAAATCCTAACGGTTATAATAAATTCACATATCCCGACGGAACTTTATCAAGTGAAGGAAACATGAAAAACGGTAAACCTGTCGGGTATTGGAAATCTTATTATCCTTCCGGTAAATTAAAAACCGAAGGAAACAGAAAAAATGAAAAATTAGACAGCGTTTGGAGATTTTACGACAGGCAAGGACATCTAACAGAAGTTATTGATTATAAAAATAATATAAAAAGTGGATATTATAAAAAATACAAACTTATTAATGATTCCGATTATGTAAATAATGTTCTTATTTCAAAAGAATTATATATTAACGGAGAAAAAAACGGTAAATCTTATTATTATGATGACAGAGCCCGTTTATCAAAAACAATAGAGTTTGAAAAGAATTATAAAAACGGATATGAAAAACATTTTGACACAACCGGTAATATTATTTTAATATTAAAATATTCTTATAACAACATAATTAATTCAGAAAAATTAAACAGAAAAGATAAGTTCGGAAAAAAGCAAGGAGTTTGGAAAACATTTTACGGCAATGATAAAATAAAAACTTATGCGAATTATAAAGATGATATTTTAAACGGTTATTATCGAGAATATAATCCATACGGAGAACTCATAAAATCAGAATATTATATCGAAGGTAAATTGCAAATTCTTACAGAAGATGAAAAACCTGAAAATAAAATCAAAATAGTTAAAGAACTTTACCCGAACGGAAAAATTAAAAACAAAGGAACTTTTATTAAAAATAAACCCGTAGGAATACACAAAACTTTTAATGAAAAAGGAAAAGTAATTGCATCAAAAACGTATTCTGATGACGGAAAAATAATAGGCGAAGGAATTGTTGATAAAAAAGATAAAAAACAAGGAGAGTGGAAGTTTCTTTATGATAACGGTAAAATAAGATCTTCCGGAAAGTTTGTAAACGGAAAAAAAGAAGGAAAATGGTTATTTTATTTTCCGTCGGGTAAAACAGAGCAAAAAGGTGTTTATAAAAACGGAAAATACTCAGGAATTTGGATTTGGTATTATGAAAACGGAAATTTAAGAAGAACAGGAAAATTCAAAAAAGGAAAAGAAGAAGGATTTTTCTATGAACTTTCCGAAGAAGGGGATACACTTTCAAGAGGAAATTATATATACGGAATGAAAAGCGGAGAATGGAAATATTCAGTAAATGATTTTATTGAAACAGGAAAATATGTTTCAGGAAAAAAAGAAGGAGTTTGGAAACAATATTATTCTGACAACAAACTTAAATTTGAAGGTAATTATATTGAAGGTTTTCCTGACGGTAAACACAAACACTACTATCCTGACGGAAAAATTAAACTTATTGCTGAATATGCAGTAGGAAATAAAACAGGAAAGTGGAAAAAATATGATAAAGAAGGAAACTTAGAAACTTTAACCGAATATAAAGCAAACAAAAAATATAAAATTGACGGACAAAAAATTAAAAATAACTAAAAATGTTAATTGATATTATAAGTAGGGCTTGCTGAAAAGCTCACAGGTGCATTAGATTTCAAGTTTCTCGTTTGAAGTCGTATATAAATACTGCGAAATAAGAGAAATTTGAAAGATAGTGTGCCTGTGGGCAGCTAAAATATTTTACACAAGTGCAGGGAAATAGGGCGAAATGAATTAAAAACCTTGCACTTGTATATGTAAATAATCTTATAAATGACTGAAAAATAAATATATTAGCGTTTTTCAGCAAGCCCTAATTTAAAGATTTTCGGCATCAACATCAAAACTGTCATTGAAGTCATCTTCCGGTTCATCGTCATCTTCTTCCGGGTCGGTATATTTATCGGTATATATTTCCTTTATTTCTTCTTTTAAGAATCCGTCATCATCATAATCAAAATCATCTGTTATTAGTTGTTGAGCAACTGTTACAGACATACGAATCAAATATATTTTATCTTCTGTTTCAAAAGGCAAAGCACTTACGCTGTTACCTTTTATATCTGTATATTCAATTAAATGTTGAGTAAACCCTTCAGGGTAAGATAATTTTACTTGCTCTTTAATTTCTTGGTTTAGTTTTTCAAAATCTAACAGAATTCTTTTTTTACTCATTTTTTTATTAATCTATTTTAAAATACAAATGAAGTATTTTTTTTTTTAACAAAGATAAAAATTGTTTAAAAAATACCTTAAAAGTATAATAAAACATAATCGGTTTTATAAAATTGAATTGTATAACCGATACAGTTTTTATAAATTATTTAAGAGAATCAATTATTGAAGCTATTTTACTGAATATATTGTCAATATCGCCCACACCGTTTATTTCATGCAGCTTGCCTTGTTCCGAATAGTATTCGGCAACTTTTGCGGTTGTAAGTTTATAAGTTTGAATTCTTTTCGCGATAATTTCAGGTGTATCATCAACCCTGCCTCCAATTTTTGCCCTTTCTAATAATCGCCTTACTAATTCATCTTCGTCAACATCTAATGCAAACATTGCAGAAATTTCGTAGTTTTTATTTAACAAGAGTTTATCTAGGCCTTTTGCTTGGTCAACTGTTCTGGGAAAACCGTCAAGTACAACTCCGGATGTTCCTTTATTTGCTTCAATTTCTTTTGCAACCATACCGAGAATAATATCATCGGGAACCAAACCGCCCTTATTCATGTGACTTTTTGCTATTTGTCCGAGGCGTGAATTTATTTCAAGTTCTTTTCTCAGAATATCACCGGTTGATAAATGCACAAGATTATATTTTTCGATAATTTTCTTAGATTGTGTTCCTTTTCCTGATCCGGGAGGTCCGAAAATAAGAAAGTATTTAACTTTCGATATTGTTCTGTTTTGAGCAGCTTCAGAGTTAGTAAATATTGCTGTTAAATTTCGCCCTAAACCGTCATAATCAAGCCCGTAACCTACAATAAAATCATTAGGGATTTCCATTCCTATGTAATCAATATTGTAATTTTTTAAGAAAGCATCAGGTTTTACTAATAAACTTGCAATTCTTATTTCTTTCGGTCCGAGTTCATTAATTTGATCAACAATTTTTTCCATTGTTATGCCGGAATCAATAATGTCTTCCAAAATAACAACAGTTTTTCCGGTTAAATCTTCATTAAGGCCTATTAGTTTTTTTACATTTCCGGTTGATTCTGTTCCTTCATACGAAGCAAATTTAATAAAAGAAATATATGCATTAAACTCAATTCGTTTAAATAAATCTGATGCAAACATAAACGCACCGTTAAGGATTGCAACAAAAACAACATCCTTACCAAGAAGTTGGGCGTTCATTTCATCTGCCATATCTTGAACAACATCTTGAATACGTTTTGTCGGAATAGTTAAATCAAAGTCTTTATCGTGAAGCCTAATTCTCATAATTTTTTGTTTTTGAAGCCTGAATTTTTAAAAGCTACAAAGGTAAAAAAAAAAATGTTTTTTGTTTGAAATGTGGAAAATGAGTTAAATTTTTATTAATATTGAGTTTCCAAATTAATTAAGTTTAATGAGTATGAAAAAAGTTTTATTTTTAGTATCTATTTTTATTATAAGCCATATTTCTTATGCACAACATCAAGTAGAAATTGGTGCCAGGCAAGGAGGAACAGCAGGTTCAGGGGTTGTGCTTACAGATATTTGGTCTTCATATCATAATCAGGCAGGATTATCAGATATTAACGGTCTTTCGGTAGGTTTATTTTATTCGAATTTATATAATGTTAATGCTTTTCGACAAACTGCATTTGCTTTTGCAATTCCTACTGAAAAATATGGAAGTGCAGGGCTCAATTATTCATATTCAGGAGATGAATATTCAAATTTCAGTAAATTTGGCTTAGCTTATGCAAAAAGATTAGGAAAAAGGTTTACGGCGGGCATTCAGCTGGACTATTTCAGAAGAGCACAGTTAAATTACGGCATAACGGGAATTGCAGTAGGAGAATTCGGTATGATTGCAGAACCGATCAAAAATTTGTTTATAGGAGCTCATGTTTTTAATCCTTGGCGTGCTAAATTTTACGGAACAGACGAAACGCTTACTTCTATTTTTAGATTAGGTGCGGGTTATAAATTCTCGGAAAAAGTTTTGTTTACTCTCGAAGGCGAAAAAGACATAGAGCAAAAAGCTGTTGTAAGATGCGGTACGGAATATAATGTAGCGGGAGGACTTTTTTTAAGAGCCGGTGTTGCAACTAATCCTGTAAAATATAGTTTTGGTTTAGGGTATAATTATAAGGATGTAGTTTTTGATTTGGCATTTATAAACCATAATGTTTTGGGATATTATATGCAATTCGGTTTAGGGTACACTTTAAATAAGAATATTGAGTGAGTCTTATAAATCAAAAAAGAGAATATGAAGATATTCTCTTTTTTTGTAAAATTCATTAAAATTCGTTTTATTCAAACGATAAAATAGTTTCTTTTATAATATTTGTTGCTTCAATAACTTGTTCTTTATTTATAACCAACGGAGGAGCAAAACGAATAATGTGTCCGTGAGTAGGTTTTGCAAGAAGTCCGTTATCTCGTAATTTCATACAAACATCCCAAGCTTCTTTACCGTTTTTAGGTTTAATAATCATTGCATTAAGCAAGCCCTTTCCCCTTACCAGTTCAACCATTTCAGAATCAATTTTTCTTAATTCGTCTCTAAAAATTTTACCTAATTCTTCTGCATTTTCGGCTAATTTTTCATCTTTAATAACTTCAAGAGCAGCAATAGCAACTTTACAGGCAACCGGATTTCCTCCGAAAGTAGAACCGTGTTCTCCGGGTTTAATTACTAACATAATATCATCATCGGCAAGTACAGCAGAAACAGGCATTGCTCCTCCCGATAATGCTTTTCCCAAGATTAATATATCAGGACGAACACCTTCGTGGTCAACTGCTAATAATTTACCTGTTCTTGCAATTCCGGTTTGAACTTCATCGGCAATAAAAAGAACATTATTTTTTTTACATAAATCGTAAGCTTTTTTTAAGTATCCTTCGTCAGGAACAAATACGCCGGCTTCACCTTGAATAGGTTCAACAAGAAATGCTGCAATATTTTCGTCTTCTAATTCTTTAGCTAAAGCACCAAGGTCGTTATAAGGAATTGTAACAAACCCCGGAGTATAAGGTCCGAAATTAGTATATGCATCGGGGTCGGTTGACATTGAAATTATTGTAATTGTTCTTCCGTGGAAGTTATTTTCAGCTACAATAATTTTTGCTTCATTTTCGGGTATTCCTTTTTTTTCGTATCCCCATTTTCTTGCAAGTTTTAAAGCTGTTTCGTCTGCTTCGACACCTGTGTTCATGGGCAGAACTTTGTCGTAACCGAAATATTTTGTTACATATTCTTCAAATTCTCCGAGAACGTTATTATAAAAAGCACGAGAAGTTAATGTTAAAACTTTTGCTTGCTCAACCATTGCATTAATTATTTTAGGATGGCAATGTCCCTGATTTACAGCTGAATATGCTGACAAGAAATCGAAGTATTTTTTACCGTCAACATCCCAAACAAAAACGCCTTCGCCTTTTTCTAATACAACCGGAAGGGGGTGGTAGTTATGAGCTCCGAATTTATCTTCTCTGTTAATATAATCTTGACTTGTCATTGGAATAAAGTTTTAAAAGTGAGTAAAATAAAACAGTACGAACTAAAGTATTCGTATTAAAAATAATGACAAATTAAAGAAAATTTTTAATCAGAAATTATGAATTACAGTTATTTTTTTTTGATGTTTAGCAACAGGAATTTTTGAAAGTTATATTATAGCTTTTTAGTTTTTAAATTTATTTCAGCATCAAAGAACATTTCAGCCAGTGTTTTAAAAAAAACTGTATAATCCGAAATAAAAAATTCATGTTCGGGAGTTTTTTTATTTGAATTTAATAAATTATTTTCTGTAAGAATTTCTTTTAACTTTTGGGCAACAACAACAGAGGAGTCTATTACTGCTGTTTTAAAATTGTAGAATTTTCGAATTTGATTTTTTATAATAGGGTAGTGGGTACAAGCTAAAATAAGACCGTCAATATTGTTCAGTTTTTCATTAGATAAGTATTCTTTGATTATAGAGTTGCTGATATTGTCGTATATAAAACCTTCCTCAATCATAGGTACTAAAAGAGGTGTTTGCAGGGAAACGACTTCTTTATTTTTCTGTATTGATTTTATTTTTTTTGTATAACTTCCGCTTTGGATTGTTCCTTTTGTGCCGATTACTCCTATTTTTTTCAAGTTTTCTTGTTCTGCAACAAATTCTGTTGCGGGGTCAATAACATTAATTACAATTGCTTTTTCTGCGGCTCTTTTTTTTACGGCTTCATACGCAGCAGCTGATGCAGTGTTGCATGCAATTAAAATAACTTTACATTTTCTTTCGAGAAGGAAGTCGGTTATTTTTAAAGAATATGTTTTAACTGTTTCGGTAGATTTATCGCCATAGGGCAGGTGTGCAGTATCTCCGAAATAAATGATTTTTTCTTCGGGCAAAAGATTTTTTACTGCCGAAGCAACGGTTAAACCTCCTGCACCCGAATCAAAAATTCCGATTGCTTGATTTTTGTCTGTTTTTGTCATATAGACTTATGTTAAAAACAATATAAACCTGCACTTGTCAGAAAAGAAAATGCAGGTTTATTATTTCAGCAAAAATTTTGCTTATTATTCAGTTGCTGCTAATTTTTTCTTAATTTCATCGGTAACATCAATACTTTGTGTTTTTGAGAAATACAATAAGGTAGATTCATCAAAAATATAGATGTATTCTCCTGCTTCGGCAACTTCTTTTATTGCTTTTTGAACTTTCTCGCTTATTGGTGTCAACAATTCAATTTGTTTATCATTTATTTTTTGCTGAACGCTAGCTTCATAAGTTTGAAGTCTTTGTTGAAGTCCCATAATTTCACTGTATTTATCTTCTTTTGTAAGATCATCCCATTTTTCGGGGCTTGCATCAGCTAATTGTTCATTTTCAGAGAATTCAGTTGCTTTTTTCTGGTATTCGGTTTGCATTTCTTGAAAACGAGTTGTGTATTTTGCTGTTAAAGCTTCTAATTCTTCTTTTGCTTTTTTAGTTTCGGGCATTTCGTCAATTAATTTTTGAGAATTTGTATGTCCGAATTTTAATTTTTGTGCTGATGTTGTTCCCATAACAACTGTCAACAAAAATACTACTGCACTTAATCTTATTAAAACTTTCATGTGTCTTTTTTTATTGTTTTTAATTATCACATAGGAACATCCGCATGTGAGCCTTTTTTACTCCTTTCAAACTTGGAGAATGCAACAGTCATTCCCTTGGGGTTATAAAGCTTTAGGATGGGTGTTTCATGTTTTTGTGTTATTTATTTAATTATTAATTATATCCGAGTTTTTTCAAAATATCGTCGCTGATGTCAAATTTCGGATCGGTATAAATTAATGACATATCAGCGGCTTTGTCGAAAATAAAACCGTAATTGCCTTCTGTTGCAATTTCTTTTATGGCGTTGTAAACTTCGTCTTGAATGGGTTTTACAAGTTCTTGCCTTTTGTTATACAGTTCGCCTTCATTACCAAAATATTTATCTTTCAGCTTGTTTGCTTCGTTTTCCAATTTTATTATTTCATCTTCTCTTTGTTTTTTCATTTCGGAAGATAAAAGCGGTGCTTCGGTTTGATATTCTTTGTATTTTTGTTCAACTTCTTTATATTTATTTTCAATATCTTTTTTCCAGCCTTCTGAAAGAGCATCTAATTTAGCTTGTGCATTTTCATAAGCAGGAATTTTACTTAAAATGTATTCTGTATCTACGTAAGCATTTTTTTGAGCAAAAGTAGGCAGTGAGAATAGTCCGATTAACAATAATGATACGATTGATTTTTTCATTTTTCTAATATTTTAATTATTAATTACTTGTACGTTTGTCCGAGATTTGCTTCTCTTCTGTTATCTTAATTGCAAAAATGATGCAAATAAATTATTATACAGAAACATTATTAAAATTGTTGTCCCATTGTAAAGTGGAATTCTCCGCCGTGCGGTCCACCCTCTCCGGGTTGATTGTCGAAACCGTAACCCCAATCAAACCCGAGTTGCCCCAGCATCGGTAAAAAAACTCTTACGCCTACACCGGCAGATCTTTTGATACTAAACGGGTTAAAGTTTTTTGTATCGTACCAAGCATTTCCGGCTTCAGTAAATATTAAGCCGAAAATTGTTGCAGACTCGCTTAAAACAACCGGATACCTAAGTTCCATCGTATATTTTGTGTATATATTTGCACCTTTTTCCGGTGTCAGTTTACTGTCTTCATATCCTCTTAACCCAACTATATCAACACCGTAAGAATAGTATGACATACCGCTTCCTCCGACACTATATCCTCCAACGGGAGAATAGCCTATATCCTTATTGTAAAACCCAAGTAAGCCAAATTCTGTTTTTGTATGGAATACAAGATCACCCCATATTGAAGAAAACCATTGTGCTTTAAATGTCCATTTGTGGTATTCAATCCATTT
>JAKISF010000044.1 GCA_021648725.1 Bacteroidales bacterium
TTTTATCCTTTGAGCGACGACCCTTCCATGCGGAATCGCCGGATCACTATGCTCTACTTTCGTACCTGTTCGACGTGTCTGTCTCACAGTCAAGCACCCTTGTGCCATTGCACTCTTCTGACGGTTACCAATCGTCATGAGGGTACCTTTAGAATCCTCCGTTACTCTTTCGGAGGAGACCACCCCAGTCAAACTACCCACCAAACAATGTCTCCCATAAGGGATTAGACCACGGATATGCAAAGGGTCGTATTTCAAGGACGACTAAACTACGCCTGGCGACGCAGCATCAAAGTCTCCGACCTATCCTGCACATTACATACCCAAGATCAATGTTAAGTTGTAGTGAAGGTTCACGGGGTCTTTCCGTCCCGTTGCGGGTAATCGGCATCTTCACCGATACTACAATTTCACCGAGCTCATGGCCGAGACAGTGTTCTGATCGTTGCACCATTCGTGCAGGTCGGAACTTACCCGACAAGGAATTTCGCTACCTTAGGACCGTTATAGTTACGGCCGCCGTTTACCGGGGCTTCAATTCAGCGCTTCTCCGAAGATAACGCCCCCTCTTAACCTTCCGGCACTGGGCAGGTGTCAGGCCTTATACATCATCTTTCAATTTAGCAAAGCCATGTGTTTTTGATAAACAGTCGCCAGAACCATTTCACTGCGGCTCCGCAAAAGCGGAGCGCCCTTTCTCCCGAAGTTACAGGGCCATTTTGCCTAGTTCCTTAGCCATGAATCACTCGAGCGCCTCAGTATTCTCTACTTGACTACCTGTGTCGGTTTGCGGTACGGGCGGCAATTACCTGAAGCTTAGAAGATTTTCTTGGAAATATGATTACAGTCATTATCCGCTTGTCCGAAGACTCACGGTACTATCAGGTTCGACACAATCGGCGGATTTGCCTACCGTTTGTATATCTACACCCTTCAACGTACTATTCTGTCAGTACGCAGACTTGTCACAATTTCGTCCCTCCGTCGCAGTAAATGCCGGTACAGGAATATTAACCTGCTGTCCATCGACTACCCCTTTCGGGTTTGCCTTAGGTCCCGACTAACCCCGATCCGATTAGCGTTGATCAGGAAACCTTAGTCTATTGGCGTGCGGGTTTCTCACCCGCATTATCGTTACTTATGCCTACATTTTCTTTTCCGTATGCTCCACCAATACTCCTTACGGGTTGGCTTCTATGCGTACGGAATGCTCCCCTACCACTTCCGTCTAAAGACGGAAATCCACAGCTTCGGTAATATACTTATGCCCGATTATCATCCATGCACGACCGCTCGACTAGTGAGCTGTTACGCACTCTTTAAATGAATGGCTGCTTCCAAGCCAACATCCTAGCTGTTATAGCAGTCATACTTCGTTAGAACAACTTAGCATATATTTAGGGACCTTAGCTGATGGTCCGGGTTGTTTCCCTTTCGGACATGGACCTTAGCACCCATGCCCTCACTCCCGTGTATATCTTATAGCATTCGGAGTTTGTCAGGGTTTGATAGGCGGTGAAGCCCTCTAGCCCTATCAGTAGCTCTACCTCTATAAGACTCAACCACGAGGCTGCACCTAAATGCATTTCGGGGAGTACGAGATATCTCCCGGTTTGATTGGCCTTTCACCCCTATCCACAGCTCATCCAAACACTTTTCAACGTGTACTGGTTCGGTCCTCCATACCGTTTTACCGATACTTCAACCTGGCCATGGATAGATCACCGGGTTTCGCGTCTACCCCCACCGACTATACGCCCTGTTAAGACTCGCTTTCGCTTCGGCTTCTGAACTAAATTCATTAACCTTGCCGGGGAGGAGTAACTCGTAGGCTCATTATGCAAAAGGCACGCCGTCACATAATAAATATGCTCCGACCGCTTGTAAGCGTATGGTTTCAGGTACTATTTCACTCTTCTTCAGAAGTACTTTTCACCTTTCCCTCACGGTACTGGTTCACTATCGGTCTCTCAGTAGTATTTAGCCTTACCGGATGGTCCCGGCAGATTCACACAGAATTTCTCGAGTTCCGTGCTACTCAGGATACCTATTAAAAACAAGATTTGTATGTGTACAGGACTATCACCTTCTATGGTCTGACTTTCCAAAATGGTTCCACTTCTTTTTATCTGTTTTTGTTATATAGGTCCTACAACCCCAAATTTGCCTAGACAAAATTGGTTTGGGCTGTTCCCGTTTCGATCGCCTCTACTCAGGGAATCACTATTGTTTTCTCTTCCTCCGGTTACTTAGATGTTTCAGTTCACCGGGTTTGCTTCCAATAAATTGGATAATACTGCTTCACAGTATTGGGTTGCCCCATTCGGAAATCTTCGGATAGTAGTAGTTATTTAGCACTTCCCCGAAGCTTATCGCAGCTAGTCACGTCCTTCATCGCCTCTGAGAGCCAAGGCATCCGCCATACGCTCTTAGTAACTTTTCTTTCACCTTATTAAAATAATGAGGATTATTATTTATTTCTTATTAAAATTAATTAGAAATTTGAGTTTTCTTTCAGTATGTCAAAGAACTTTATCCGAAAAATCGGAAAAGTGGAGAATATCGGAGTCGAACCGATGACCTCCTGCGTGCAAGGCAGGCGCTCTAGCCAGCTGAGCTAATCCCCCGGCGTTAAACGTGTAGTCCCGCGCAGACTTGAACTGCGGACCTCTACATTATCAGTGTAGCGCTCTAACCAGCTGAGCTACGGGACTGTAATATCATGTAGATTACGGGACAGTCCGCTTATCCGGGTAATGTTATAAATAAAAAAAGGTTAGGTAAAAGAAACTTGACAATCCAGTTATAAATCTTGTCTCTAAAAAGGAGGTGTTCCAGCCACACCTTCCGGTACGGCTACCTTGTTACGACTTAGCCCCAGTTACTAATTTTACCTTAGGCCGCTCCTTACGGTTACAGACTTCAGGTACCCTCAGCTTCCATGGCTTGACGGGCGGTGTGTACAAGGCCCGGGAACGTATTCACCGTGCCGTTGCTGATGCACGATTACTAGCGAATCCACCTTCATGAAGTCGAGTTGCAGACTTCAATCCGAACTGAGATCAGTTTTTGAGATTTGCATCACCTCGCGGTGTAGCTGCCCTTTGTACTGACCATTGTAACACGTGTGTAGCCCCGGATATAAGGGCCGTGCTGACTTGACGTCATCCCCACCTTCCTCACACCTTACGGTGGCAGTCTCGCTAGAGTCCTCAGCTTAACCTGTTAGCAACTAACGATAGGGGTTGCGCTCGTTATGGGACTTAACCCGACACCTCACGGCACGAGCTGACGACAGCCATGCAGCACCTTGCAGTCCGCCCGAAGGGGTTCCGATTTCTCAGAATTTCGTCCTGCATTTAAACCCGGGTAAGGTTCCTCGCGTATCATCGAATTAAACCACATGTTCCTCCGCTTGTGCGGGCCCCCGTCAATTCCTTTGAGTTTCATTGTTGCCAACGTACTCCCCAGGTGGAACACTTAATGCTTTCGCTCAGTCACCTACAGTATATTGCAGACAACGAGTGTTCATCGTTTACGGCGTGGACTACCAGGGTATCTAATCCTGTTCGCTCCCCACGCTTTCGTGCATGAGCGTCAGTAATAGTTTAGTAAGCTGCCTTCGCAATCGGTGTTCTGTGTAATATCTATGCATTTCACCGCTACACTACACATTCCGCCTACCTCAACTATACTCAAGAAACGCAGTATCAATGGCAGTTCTACAGTTAAGCTGTAGGATTTCACCACTGACTTACATTTCCGCCTGCGCACCCTTTAAACCTAATAAATCCGGATAACGCTTGGATCCTCCGTATTACCGCGGCTGCTGGCACGGAGTTAGCCGATCCTTATTCTTACGGTACCGTCAGCTGATTACACGTAATCAGGTTTCTTCCCGTATAAAAGCAGTTTACGACTCGTAGAGCCTTCATCCTGCACGCGGCATGGCTGGTTCAGGCTTTCGCCCATTGACCAATATTCCTCACTGCTGCCTCCCGTAGGAGTCTGGTCCGTGTCTCAGTACCAGTGTGGGGGACCATCCTTTAAGACCCCCTAAGCATCATCGACAACTTGGTGAGCCGTTACCTCACCAACAATCTAATGCTACGCATGCCCATCCATAACCGTCGGAACTTTAAGATTCAAGAGATGCCTCAAGAAAATATTATTGGGTATTAATCCGAATTTCTCCGGGCTATCCCCAAGTTATGGGTAGGTTGCATACGCGTTACTCACCCGTGCGCCGGTCGTCGTCTGAAAGCAAGCTTTCTCCGTTACCCCTCGACTTGCATGTGTTAAGCCTGCCGCTAGCGTTCATCCTGAGCCAGGATCAAACTCTTCGTTGTAAAAAAATTTAATTATTGTTAGCTCAAGATTTATTCTGTTAAGTAATTGACAAGTTTCTTGTATTTTACCTTAACCTTTCATTATTTTCAAAGAACTTTTTTCTTATATTTAAAAAGGATTGCAAAGATAAAAACTATTAGTTTAACCTGCAAAACTTTTTCATTATTTTCAAAACTTTTTTCTTACTTCTTTAATCTTTCTGTGCTCGTTTTAAAAGCGGATGCAAAGGAAACAATTATTATTTAATCTGCAAAACTTTTTTTAACTTTTTTAAAACTTTTTTTCTTAACTTTTTTAATCTTTCTGTGCTCGTTTTAAAAGCGGATGCAAAGGAAACAATTATTATTTAATCTGCAAAACTTTTTTTAACTTTTTTAAAACTTTTTTCCTTAACTCTTTTTAATCTTTCTGTGCTCGTTTTAAAAGCGGATACAAAGGAAATAATTATTATTTAATCTGCAAAACTTTTTTTAACTTTTTTAAAACTTTTTTCCTTAACTCTTTAATCTTTCTGTGCTCGTTTTAAAAGCAGGCGGGTAAGTGAAATAGCTTTAATTTTAACTGTTAAAATTATTTTGGAAAAAACGTTATGTTTTCCTCCCGACAGACTACAATATGATGTTTATCAGAAATTTGCAAATATCTTTTTTTTGTTGAGTTGCGGTTATTACAGTTTTTGCGGCGGGGGACCTAAGCCCTGTTTGCACCACATCTATTAAAATAACCAGATAAATCGGAGTTACCGTTTTATTAACCTGATGCTTTAAGTTTATCGAGTTCTGTCTTCATTTTGGTAATATCGTGTGCAAAGAATAAAACACGAGTAATTTTTCCTTCGGTGTTATAATAAGGGGTATAGGTTGCAGAAAGCCACTTTTCTTTACCTGACTTGGTATATCTTTTCACTTGTGTTTTAACAGGAATGCCTTTTGCAACTTGCAGAATTATAAGTCCTAAATCTTCTTTTTGATCTTTTACAATATCGAAAACATTTGCCCCTATAATATCTTCGGGAGAGAATCCCATTATCTCTTCATATTTTTCATTGGAATTAACCACAACTCCGTCAAGGGTATATTCAACAGTTAGAACTGTGTGGTTAATTGCATTCATAATACTTTTACTTTCAGCATTTTGCATATCAATTTCTGCTTGAATTCTTTGCAGTTCTTCAACTTTTGTTTCCAGTTCTTTTTCTTTATTTGCAAGTTCTTTTGTTTGTTTTCTGGATATAAGCAATAATTCGGCTGTTTTAGTATTGATTAATGAAGCATCTATCCATGCACCTATATTATCACTTAATTGTTCAATGAATTCAATAACATATTCTTCGGGTTGTTTTAGGAATGCCAATTCAATGACTGCATTTATTTTTTCTTGATAAAATACGGGTATTACACTTATATTTGAAGGGATACCATTGCCTAAACCGGATGCAATTTTTATATAATCATAGGGGACTTTGTTCAGAATAATCTTTTTCTTTTCAATTACACATGCACCGACAATCCCCTCTCCGACTTTAAAGGTTTTGTTAATTTGTTTTCTGTTTTCGTAAGCATAAGACGCTGTTAATGTTATTATTTGAGAATCCGGGTCGTACAAATAAATTCCTCCTATTACGGCATTTGTATAATTAACAAGTTCTTGTAAGATATTAAATGTTAAATCTTTAATATTATTTTCACTTTTTCTTTCTGCTTCCGAGACTTCAAACCGTCCCTTTCTCATCCATAATTGTTTGTATGTTGTTTTCTTTTGTAAAAGGTTTTCTTCTTCGGCTGTTTTTAGGTTCTGAGCTATTTTATTTATTGATACGGATAAAATATCATCTTCGCCTTTTTGTTTTACCTTTTCGTTATAATTACCGTTTGCAATATTATAACTTATATCGGCTGCTTCTTTTATATTCTCAGACACTTTATTAAGTCCGACAGCTATTTTATCAAATTCATTATTATAGTTATTATTTTCGCTTAATTCAATAAGTTCTCCTCGACTCAGTTTTTTAACTACTTTTACTAAAGAATTAATCGGATTAAAAGTTTTTTTAATAAAAAAAAGTACTGTAAATAATCCTAAAACCAGGATTAACGATACAATTAATAATGCCTTATAAATATCTGACATTAACTTTTGTGTTAATGTAATTGTCGGCAATATTGTAATTAATTCCCAACTTACGTTAGTTTCCTCGGCATTAAATGAATTTACAACAGCTTTATATTTTCCTCCTTTAATGTTATTTTCGTTTAGTTTTAGAGAGTTATATATTTCTTGTTCTTTTGTGTTAGAATTTAATATGTTTTTTCCTGATAACCAAGGCTTTTCAGTAATAAAGACTATATTGTTATTTTCAGTCAGAAGCACTAATTCGGCATCTACTCCGTATTCATAATATATTATTGAATTAATAATTTCAGCGACTTCCGATAATGAAAAGTTAATGCCTACGGCACCTATAACTTTATTGTGTTTATATATGGGTTTTGCAATTGTAAGCACTGTTTCGTCTGTTTCAAGAAGGTTTAAATTAAACGGTTCAGACATATATGTATATTGTTCGTATTCCCGATAATTTAACTTCATCAAATCAAATGTATATCTTCCTGTTTCAGAAACAGTAGGAATAACTTCGTTGTTTGAATTATAAAAAGACAAGCTGTATGATTGCACATCATCGTTATTTGAGTTTGTTTGTAAATTTTCGGAAATGAAGTTTTCATCCATTAATAAAAACAAATGTGTTATGTCTTTGTTTGATTCCAGAAAACTTTTCAAGAGGTTGATTTCGGTTTTATTTAATTGAAGTCTTCCGCTTTCTGTTTTGTTTTGAATTATTTCGAAGATAAAATTTAATAATTCTACTCCTCTGTTAAGTTCTGCCTCAATTTTAACGGTATAATTATCGTTAATTATTTCTGTTATTTCGACAGCTTTTTTGTCGGTCGTGTGTGTTACTGATATAATCGTATAAATTACCACAGATAATATCGTGAAAAAAAATACGGTAATTATCAAAATGAATAATTTCTTTTTTATGTTTAAGTTTTTAAATATTTTCACTTTTACAGGTCTTAATTATATATTGTACCTATTGATAATATCCTGAATATTTTTCTTCTTACATTTCGGATAGGGACATAGTTTTGAATAAAGGTATATTCTTTTCCTTTAATAATAAATGATTCTTTTAATGTTTGTGCTTTATTATTTGCTAATTCGTCCCAAAACTTATTATACGTTTTTTCATATCCGGAAATTGGAATAAGGTCTTTATGGTGTAGAGAAATAATATTACTTTTTTGAATATCGAACAAGTCTAATGTTTTTCTGCTGATATCCATAATTGTGCCTTTTAAATCATACTCAATCATAAATGTAACAGATTTTATTGACTCAATTATTTCGATTAACTGAAGTATTTCCTTATCTAATTTTCGATTTTGTTTACGGTGTGTATTAATTTTTTCTTCAAGTGTACGCCTCTGGTCTTCAATTTCTTTTGACTGAATTCTTGTTTGAGTTAAAAGTTCTTCGGTTTTTTGTGAATGTTTAATGTTTGATATGGTTGAAGCGATGCTTTCTCCGACTTCTTCTACAAACTTAATTTTATATTCTTCAATTTCATTAATACCAGCCAGCTCAATAACCGCTTGGACTTGATTGTTAAAAATAAGGGGGACGATTAATAAACATTTTGGTTCTTCTTCTCCGAAACCTGATTCGATTGATGAATAATTTTCGGGGACTTCGGTAATATAAATGCTTTCTTTTTCAAGATATGCTCTTCCGACAAGCCCCTCATTGATTGAAATAATCTTTTCTGCAATTCTTTTTTTATTATATGAATATGATGCCGTCATCTTTAATACAGGATTATTTTCTTCGTCTTCACTGATAATAAATAAACCTCCTTGTTCTATTCCCAAAAATTTAGTAATGCTCTTCAAAATATTAAACGACAGGTCTTCAAGGCTTGTTACATATTGCAATAAGCCTGCTATTTCAGCATTACCTAAGCTCAATTCATCTTTAAGTTTGATTTCGGCTTCTTGTATTTTCTTTTCGGCAAAGTTTTGTTTCAGCAGTTCTTGCAGGTTTTTTAAAGGTGCGTTTATTGAACTGTTTTCAATCAAAGGACTAATATTAATGTCTGCATTCCCTTCTGACAAGCTTTCTATTACTCCGAAAAGTTCTGAATAATAGTTTTTTAATTCACTAATCACTTTTATGTCGGTTAGTTTTTCTCTAACGGAATGTTCAAGAATATTGGATTTGTCAAGTATTATATTTTTATACTGCCGGAGAATAAGTTGCTTAGATTTTGCATCCTTTATGTGGAACAGAATAAAAGTTGCAAAGAATAAGACTATAAATATTATTATATAATACAGCAGTCTTTTTTTATAAACATTGTAACTCTTTAAAACAGTATCTTCGGAAACTACAAAACCTATATAAAGTTGCAATTCGGGATAAAAAGAAATATAAAAATAGTTATCTTGATATTTAAAATTATTATACTTTTCTTTTAATGCTAATATCGTTTTTATTAATATATCTTCACTTTTTGGGTTTTTAAATACTTGTGCATTACTGATAAGTTCTTCATTTTTTTTATTTATTAAAAAAAACTTCCGGTTTTCATTGTTATATATTTTTCCGATTGTAGCCGGAATAAATTCAGGCAAACTAATTTGCAGTATAACTTCAATATTTCCGTTAATAAAAATGGGAATGTATGAATTAAGTTCTGTATCTGTTGCTGTATATTCTCTGCTGATATGTTGCTTGCCGGCTTCAATATCTCTCACAATTTGGTGTGCATTTGCCATGAATACAGGTATTTCATTATTCTGAATCCCGGCTCTGCTTGAAGCAATACGAACGTATCCGCCGTCAATTTTTTGCCATACGCTAAGGTATGTATTTGTCATATAAGTAATTCGTACAGGAAGTGAATTATTTAAAAATAATGGTTTATTCCCGATAAGGAATTTACATATTTTTATTTTTTGTGTAATTCCTTTATCAACCATATCAATAAAAACAGAATCGTATTCTTTTTTTATTATGGGTTCTGATTCTTTTATGTAATCTAAAAAAATACGTTCGGATGTTTTTAATTTATTTAGGTTAGCCTTATTATTTAATAAAATAAAGCGTTCTAATCGCTCCAATTCATCAGATTGAAGCTTTTCTGCTTTATTTATTTCATTATTTTGGTAGTTTCTCAGCAACAACAGCATTGCAACAAAGACAACTATCAGAAATGCCGAAAAAAATATAGCCCTTAAATTATTTCGTATAAATGTTTTAAACATATTATTTTTGCTCAACAGGTAAAAAAATTGAGATAACGGTACCGTTATCTACACTACTGTCAATTTCAATTTTGCCGTTATGCCTTTCAACAAATTCTTTTGTTAAAATAATTCCTAAACCTGTTCCTTTCTCTTTATTTGTTCCATAAGTAGAAAAGAACTCTTTCGAGTTTAATATTTTATCAATATTCTCTTTAGAGATACCGACTCCGTCATCTTTTATCCAAAACTTAACATATTCAGCACCTCTTTCTTGAACAGAATCAATGCCTATTTCTACTGTCCCTTCATTATTTGTATATTTTACGGCATTTGAAATTAAGTTTCTTATGACAGTGTGTATCATGTGTTCGTCTGCAAAAACATAATACTCTTGATTAATTTTATTTATTAGAGTTAAATTCTTGGTTTCAAAATTAGGTTTAAATAATGTTAAAACATCTTCAATAATATCATTCAGTAATATTTCTTCGCGAATAAAAAATGTTTCACCACTTTCATTTTTTGCCCAAAATAAAAGATTAACCAATAAGTTATATGCTGCACCTGCCGAATCTCTTACCGGTTTAACAATATCAATTATTTCTTTTTTATCAAGTTCATTAATGTCATCAATAATAATATCTAAAGCACTTGTGATATTCCCTACAGGACCTCTTAAATCGTGTGCAATAATTGAAAACATAGTATCTTTAATTGCACCTGAAACTTGCAGTTCTTCTGATTGTTTATTAATTTTCTCATTTTGCAAGGTTAATTTGTGCAGTGTATCTTCATATTGGCTGTTTTGTTCTTTAATTTTGGTAAGAGCAATTTTCTCAACAGTAATGTCTATTGAGGTTAAAAGCATAACTTTTCTGTTATCAACCCATTGAATATATCCGTATGAAATTTGATACCATTTTTTTGTGTTTTCTTCATAAAAATCTGTTCCGCTGAATTTTCCCAACGGAGCATTTCGCTTATTAAGAATATTTACTTGGCATGTTTTACATTGTTCATTGCTGTTAAAAAATGCTTTGTGACAAATTTTTCCGACATTTTCACCAAAAACATCACCGGCTTTATTATTCATAAAAAGAATTTTAAAGCTGACAGGGTCAATAACATATATTATTGCATTTACACTATCGGTAACCCTTTGAAAAGTATCATAAGATTTGTTAACTGCTCTTTCTGCAAGCGAATCTTCTGTAATATCACGAAAAACGGCAATACCGCCCTTTATTGTTTTTTCATTATATTCAAAAACCGACGGTTTTGCATGAACAGAAATAAATAATTCTAGATTTTTAAAATTTGAAATATATTTCCCCTCATAAAATCCTTCATGCCCGATTAATACTTGGTTAAATGCGGGAAGAATTCGTTTATCACTTGTTTCGCTTATCTGAAAATTACAAATATCACTTTTTTTTATATTGAAAATTTCTAAAAATGTGTTGTTAACGTCAATAACCTTTAAGTTTTCATCAAACAACAAAATACCGACGGGGATTTCATTGTAAACTCTATTATGACATTGATGAACAGGCAATTTATTTTTCAACTTATGTATATCATTAAGAAGTTTTTGATTTTCTTCTTTCAATTTGTTAACTGTATTGATATACTCTTTATTCATCTTTAAACAGATTTTAAAACAAAATTAACAGAAATATTTTAATTTTACATTTTAATATTGATTTAATAAAATTAACACCCGGATATTTCTGTTTTAAATTAATGTATTTTATATAATGTCGTTATCTTTTTTATCGGTTATTTTTTTTTCCTTAATATTTTCTGCTTTTTTTTCAGGAATGGAAATTGCTTTTATCTCAGCCAACAGGCTTAAAATTGAGTTAAATAAAAAGCAAAATTCTGCTTCTTCAAAAATTATTAATTTATTTATAAATAATCCCGGTCAGTATATTTCTACAATGTTGGTAGGAAATAATATTGCCCTTGTTTTATACGGTATTTTTTTTGCGAAACTTGCCGAACCCTTTATTAAACAAATTATTCATACAAATGACTTTATTGTTCTTTTGGTTCAAACAATATTTTCAACATTATTAATACTTGTTACGGCTGAATTTTTACCAAAAACAATATTTCGTCAAAATTCTAACTTTTTGCTACAAAAATTAGCCGTTCCGGTATTAATTTTTTATATTATCTTCTTCCCTGTTGCTAAAATTACTGTTCGTTTTTCTAATATCTTCATAAGCATTATTACTAAAAACAAAAGCACAGGAAAAAACAAAAATATTGTTTTAAAAAAAGTTGATTTAGATAACTTTCTTGCAGATAACGAAGAAAGTATTGATGATAAAAAAGAAACAGCCGGAGAGGTGAAAATATTTAAAAATGCACTTGATTTTTCAGATATAAAAATAAGAGAGTGTATGGTTCCGAGAAATGAAATTATTGCAGAAAATATCACAACTGAGATTACGGCACTTAAAAAAAAGTTTATAGAAACCGGGTTTTCAAAAATATTTATATATAAAGACAATATTGATAATTTGATAGGATATGTGCATACATTAGCAATGTTTAAACATTCCAAAACAATTAAAGCGGCAATGACTGAACTTACGGTAGTTCCGGAAACAATGCCTGCAAATAAGTTATTGAACAAGCTTTTAAAAGAACACAAAAGTGTTGCTGTGGTTGTTGATGAGTTCGGCGGAACATCAGGAATTGTTACATTGGAAGATATTATAGAAGAAATATTCGGAGAAATTGAAGATGAGCATGATGCAAGTGTTTTTATTGAACAACAAATTAATAATAATGAGTTTATATTTTCGGCACGTATTGAAATTGACTATCTTAATGATAAATACAAATTAACTCTTCCTGAATCAGAGGAATTTGAAACACTTGCAGGTTATATTTTTTATCTTCACGAGCAAATTCCCCGAAAAAATGAAATTATTGAAACTGACCAATATACTTTTGAGATTTTAGAAGTCGGAGGTCCTAAGATAGAGAAAGTAAGGTTGATAATAAAGTAAAGCCGCTCTTTTTGAACGGCTTTTATCTATTCTTTAATAATTGAAAAACTGACTCTTCTGTTTTTCTTCCTGTTTGCCTCACTTGTGTTAGGTACAATGGGCTCTGCATCTAATTTTAAATCAGTAGAAATTTGTGAAGCAGATACACCTTTACTGATTAAATAATAGCTTACTGCTTCTGCCCTGTCTCTTGAATATATTGTATTTACTTCTTCGGAACCGATATCGCATGTATGTCCTGAAATTAAAACTCTGATATTTGAATTATTTTTAATTAAACCGGCAACTTTGTTCAAATACTCCCTTGATTCTTTTGATAACATTGCAGACCCTAACTCAAAATGAACACCTTTTTCTAATATTTTCATTTCTTGCTCAGAAAGATGCCTTAAATGATGTTGCCTTATTGAATCTTGTATTGCTTGTTCGATTGAGTCCAACCTTGCTTGTTCGATTGCTTCAAGTCTTGCCTTTTCAATTGCTGCAAGCCGTGCTTGTTCAATTGAATCTGTATTTACAATATTTTTTGCTTCTTCAATTTTTCTGACTTCTTCTTTATGCATAGAATCTGTTAATGCTATGATATTATTATAAAACCCGTAGTTATTTGAAGATACATACTCCTCATAAGTTTTATCACCAATTTTAGCTTTTAATTTATGATTGTATTCAGGGTCTGTAATTAAAGTATCTTCAAGGGTCTTTCTGTGCTTAAAGAAACCGTATGAAATCATTATTTCATGTGAAGGACCTCCGAGTGCAGACAAAGCTCCGGAATTAGTTTCATAGGCATAAGCCAAGCCCACTTTTTTCAAATTAACACCTAATGAAACCGCAATACTGCCGTTTACTTTATAAGTCGGTTGTACCCAAAAAACATTCTCATAGTTTATAAATAGGTTAATTTGATAAGTCAGTATTTTAGCAGATCCGTATGTAAAAACAGATGAAGGTTTAAATTCCCACTTCTTACTTTTTGAGTATAAGCTGTATGACATAAACGACCAATAATTACTATAAACAATACCGGTTGTTTTGTATAAAACAGGAGTGGCTAAATCAAATTCAAAGTTTTTATATTTATAACTTAATCCTGCTCCTGCAAAAAAGACATTCTTTTTTATGTAATCAGGATTTAATGTGGGGTCGTATTGTAAAGGATCTAAAATTACAAGTCCGTCGTTATTAAAAGCTCTTTGCATTGCACCGACATTAATTCCGAAAGCTAAAACATTGTTTTTTGCTATCTTTGTTCTGAAAGCATAATCTAATCTTCCGGATAAGGTTTCAATCAAGCCCAAGCGTTCACTCTTTATCAAACCTCCGAAATTCATTTTACCCGTAAGCGGAGAATGTAAACCTACAGATGCAGTTTGTCCTGCATTTTCAATGCCTGTTAAGTTATCTCTGAAAACAATAAACGCAGCTAACTGTTCTTTGTCTCCGGTGTGAGCCGGATTATAGTAAAACAGATTCTGTGTATAAAAATTATGAATATTATAAATTTGAGCCTCTCCTTTAACAAAAGAATATATCAAAAAAGCAAACAGCAGTATTTTTTTAATCATATTATATTGTTTTCATAGCTAAAATAATATAATGCGTGCAAATAGCGTGCAAACAGAATAAAGTTTTCAAAAAACCTTACCGCATTAATGTAATTGTACCTTTTCGTTCAGCACCTTCTGAAATAATTGAATAGTAATACACACCGGGGTTCAATCTTTCTCCGTTGTATCTTCTGCCGTTCCACTCACTTCTGTAATCGTCTGATACAAAAACTACATTACCGTGTTTATCAAAAATTGAAACCCTATAACGAGTTGCATCATTTCCTTTTACTACCCATGTATCATTAACACCGTCTCCGTTAGGAGAAATATAATTTGTAACTAATAAATCTCCTGCCGGAACTTCTGTTAAATTAATAAATAAGTTAAATTCTGAGAACAAATCTGCCGAAGTACTCGAATATACTTTAATCAGATATTTAAAAACCGGATTAACGGAGTATTCCAACAATTGCGTGTTTGAAACTGTAACAACTCCGTCAGAACTAATATTAAAGGCATCTCCGTTATCATTAATTGCTACTTCAAACAATAAGGTCTGTGATGCATCTGAAACAGTTGCCTCCAACTGTCCGACTACAGTTCCGTTCGGGCTATGTTCAGGTATTGTAAATTCTTGGTCATAAACAATAGGTGCATAATTTACTCCTACAATAATATTTAATCCGTAATCTGATGTACTGTAATTTATACCGTCACTTACCTTAAATCCACCCGTAAATGTTCCTTCGCTGCTCGGTGCATAACGGAATTTTCCGGCTGCTATATCTGAAACTAATATTTCATGTCCTGCAAAAATCTCTTCTCCCGTTGTCATAGAATTTGTTCCGTCATTATCAATATATAAACTTCCTCCTGTAATATTCTGTGTTATTAACAACTTCGTAAACTGGTCATTGTCAGCATCATTAAAAACAAAATCACTTTGAGCAAAAGAAACATCAACCCCTAAATCTGTAACTTTATCTACCGCCCCGCCTGTTGGTAAAGAGTTATTACCTGATGAGACCATATACAAACCGGATATATTCAAGTTTGCGGCTGAAATATTTCCTGCCGCTGTCGGTGTGGTAGTCGAAGTTGTATTTTCCCATTCAAAATTTACTTCATTATATAAATTAAGATTTGCATTTGCAAAGTTATATTGACCTCCCTCTGCGGATAAATCCCAGTCTAAATCAAGATTATATGTTGTATTTAAATTTGATATAATTTCCCATGTTAAATACACAAGGTTTCCGTATGTTAATGTATCACCATAATAACCACTTGATAAAACAGGTTCCCTTACATCAACCGTAAACAAATCATTTGCAGCCGCCAATATAGCTACAGGAGCATATTTGTCAAACGTACCTACCGGAAAAATGAATGAGGTTCCTCCTATCAGATTAGAAGTTACATTCCCTCCGATTGCTGTAATAATATAGCTGGATGCACTTCCTCCTGAGGTTGTAATCCCTGAAGCGAGTCTAATGTTTTTTCCTGAAACCAAAATATTTCCGTTTGCTAAATCTAAACCGTCATTAATAATCAAATTCGAGATAACATCAACTGACAAACCCGGTCTGTTAACACTAAAAACACTTAAAATATTTTTATTGCCGAGTTCATTAAAAGCTAAAATCATTTGAGTTCCTGTTCCGCTTGTCAAATATAGTGAAGATGTTGCACCGGAACCCAAAACACCGGATTCGCATAATATGTCTCCTCCGACAACTAAACTTTGGTCGAAAAAATTAAACTCACCGCTTGTAACATTAACTGTTCCGTTTACATTAATTGTATTTATTTGCCCGTTTACAGAAATAATATTAACAATTGCTTGAATATCCAGAATATTCCCTACAGACAAAATTTCAAAATTTGATCCTCCTGCGAGATTTTTAATATCAAAATTAACAACTCCGGAAGTACCGTTAATATATCCGCTGTTTATAAACCGAAAAGAACCACAATCCAAATCTATTTGTCCGGCATTAACGTTTATTCCTCCGGTAATATCAACAGATTCATTTTCTGTTCCTTCAAATGTAAAAGTTCCGTTAACAACAGACAATGAGTTAAACGTAAAAGTTCCGGTTCCTGTCGACAAAACAATGATATCCGCAGGAGTATCGACAATAATATGCCCGTATGTTTTACCCGAACAATAAATATCACCGCTTACATCTTCCTTTATGTAATAATAACTTTCAGTTTCAAAAGTTGTAACATTCCAATCCGGTGAACCGAAAGGAGAACCTCCGCCGTAGTGATAATAAATTGCCCCGTTTTTAAAAGTAACGGTATTCGGATTCATATTACCCAGCGGAAATCCGGTAAGGTTAATACCTGCCGAAAAAATAGAGGTAGAATCAAAAACCAATTGAGAAACAGAAGACATAGACATGAATGTGTGTGCAGCATTATCTAAAAAGACACCTCCGCTGATAAAAGCATGGTCGGTCGAAATCTGAATAGGAAATAATGATTGTAGAATATTTAAGGTAGAGTTAACATCAATATAAATATCAAAAATATTTGCAAAAACGCTTTGTGCAGATTCAAACGTAACAGCAGTAGAATTTAAAATTTTCATTCCTCCCAAATTTATATTTGAAGGAATATCAGTAATTAAAACAGCTGCTCCGTTTGAAAAAACAATTGTATCATTTGAATTAACAGGCAAGCCGGCAGGAGACCAGTTAGCCGAAGTTGTAAAACTGCTTCCGTTACCACCCACCCATGTATAAGTTACTTGCGAGTAAAAAGTTATACATAAAGACAGAAAAAAAAGGGTTAATATTAAAAATTTAAGGTTCTTCATAGCAGTATATTTTAAATTTAACACAACAAAAACTATATCGTATAAAATATAATATACGATATAAAATTCAAAAAGTTTAATAAAAAGACTACTTTTTCAGAAAAACGGTTGCACCGGCAATATTATTTATTGAAATATGTAGGTATAGCTTAAACTCGGGAAAAAAGGAAGCGTTGAATAATTAATAAGTTGATAACTACCTGTATTTGACATTACACCTTTTTTAAAATCAACATAATCGGGGTTCTTTCTGTTGAATATATTATAAATATGAAATCCGAACTTATGGTTATCAATTGAATAATTTACAAATAAATCTGCTCTGCGATAAGCCGGAAGTTTATAAGAATTTATTTCATTTGTTGCTTTAATTAATATTCCTTCTTGAGAAAATACAGGATTTTCGATGTGGTTGCTTGATAAAGTTCCTTCAGTAAAATTGTAAGGAATATAATTTTGCTTATTTATTGTAACATAATTTCCGGATTGATATTGCCAATTAATTCCGACATTAAAATCTTCGTTAATTTTATACATCATTTCAAGTTTAAAATCATGTAAATTATTATGCCTGTATGAAAATTGTTGTGAGAAATTTAAATTTTCAAATTCCCTGTCAGAAACAGTAATATAATGTGCCGTTTTAAATATGAATTTTTTGAACTTCTTCTCTAAAAGTATTCTTAATCCGTATTTATTCTCTTTACCTTGCTCAATTCTGTCTTTTAAATTTTTTCCGGGTAAAACAAATTTACTGTCATAATTAAAAAAACCGTATTGCTCTTTATATTCTGCAACATTAATTGAATTCTCATAAAAAGCACTCCCTGTTAAATCTATGTCATAAGGCAATTTAATTAAAATTCCTGCTGAAACATGATGTGTAAACTGAGGTAAAATATTTTCATCAGAAGCAACAAAAATATCAGAACTCAAACCGACTTGACGATTGGCAAGTAAATGTATGTATTGTTTGTAATTTGAATATGAGGCATTTAATTTAAGATTTTTAAACAGTTTATAGGTTGCATAAAATCTCGGTTGAACAGAAAAATAAGTTTTGTTTGCCGTTTTGAATGTTGAAAAATGAACACCTCCTTGTAAGGTCAGCTTGTCTGAAACAATATACCTGTCTTGTGCAAAAACAATATATTCTTGAGCATTATATGTGTCGGCATTCCACATTGTATCAATATGGTTATTATTTATAAAATCATGCAGCGTTAGGTTTGCTTTTACCGGCTTAAAATGACGGTTAACAGCACTTGCTCCGAATTGTAACGAATTTTCAAAGTTTAAGTTATATTTAAATTTGACATTTATCCCTACATCTTCATTACCGGTAATATATTCTGCAATATAATCATTAATACGTGAACGTTCTCCGGTAAGTAAGCCTATCGAATCTCCTTCAAAATCATAATTCAAATTATATTTGCTGTATGAAACATAAACTTCACTTACAAAATCAGGAGAGAATATATGTTCCCATTTCAATGAAGATAGTGTATTACTTGTTTTTTCAATAATTCTTCTGTTAAATAAAAATTGCCCGTTTTCTTCTGAGGTTTCATAAATATTGCTGTTTCTATTTGTTAAAAAACTAAAATTAAACTTATTATTCTCATTAAGTTGGTGTGAATATTTAAGATTCAAATCAAAAAATGAAGGTTTTATCCATGATGCTTCTTCACTTTTGAATAAATCTGTGTACGGATTATTAAAAAATGTTTTTCGAGCAGACACATAAAAAGATGAATTATTCTCAATAACAGGACCTTCGGCAAAAATTGATGCTCCGAACAAACTGATTGTTCCGCCGCCGGAATATCTTCGTTTATGTCCTTCTTTCAAGTTAATATCTAACACAGGAGCAATATACCCGTTGTAACTTGCAGGGAAATTACCGTAATAATATTGATATGACTGTATATTCTGATTATCAACTAACTGAATAAAATTAAAACTTTGTTTTGTTGAATATAACCTTGCACCGTCAATAAAAGTTAAAGTTTGATTTATACCGTTTCCGTTTCTCAAAAGAAATTCATCTAAAGGTATTAAAACTGTCTTTTTTTCAATTTTGGGAATAATAAAAAAAGATGATTCAATAGCATCTTCTGTTTCTGTTAATTCTGCAACAACTACTTTTTCTGCTATTTTTAAAGAATTTTCCTCAAGTTTCCAATTTATCTCATCATCTTCAACTTTAACTTCTTCTATTTCTGTATTACTTTTTAAAAAAACTGTAATAACAGTATCTTTATATAAAAACAGATTAATAACAGTATCCTTAAACCCTATGTATGCAAACTTCAGGTAAACATCATTTTTAGAAAATTCTAAATTAAAATAGCCTTCTGTATCAGTAGGAGTTCCGTGTATTGCAGCATTTAGTTCAAATACTGCCGCACCTATTATAGGTTTTTCGTTTTTTAAATCTTTAACATATCCGCTTACTGAATATTTTTCTTGCGAAAAGGAAGCAGTTGTTCCGATAAAAATTAACAATAATCCGAGAAACAATTGTTTAAAAGTCATAACATTAAATTAATTTAAGATTAAAGTAGAATCTTCATCATAAGCAGTTTTATTTGCTATAACGTAATTTTCTCGCAAAATTATTTAAAATGTTTGTTAATTCTACTTTACGAAGTTAAAAAAATGCTCGAAATAATGAAAAAAAGTTGTTAGTTTGATTGTAAATTGTTAATTTAGAACAAATTATACAAGCTATTAATATCGCTGATTTTATTTGATAA
>JAKISF010000045.1 GCA_021648725.1 Bacteroidales bacterium
ACACTTACCCCCTATATATACCGTAAAAATAAATACTATTTTTAAAAAGCAAAATTTCAAAGAACTTTTTATTATATTTTTCTTATTTTTACACAGTTATGATTAATCCTTAACTAAACGACATTGACTAATAATAGATTAAACTAAATTCTGTAAAAAAAATTCCGTGCCAAAAAATGACACAGAACTCTTTGTAAATATTTTTTAAATTGAGCTGAGGATTTTATTATTTTTTCTGTATTTCAAAATCAATTCCTTTTTCTTTCGGTTGATTAAAAGCATCAGGATAAAGATATTTACCTTTTTCACCTGCATTTTTATCAACTTCAACCTTAACTCTGTTTTTATTTGCAAACGCATCATGTCTTATACCGGTTACCATCCAAGACACTTCCATGTCGGCTGTTCCTCCTGCAATTACAAATTTATTACCTTTGATTTTATTCTTAATATATAAATTAGGTCCCGGAGAGCCTACTGCTGTTAATTGATAACGAAAATCCATATTAAGAGCCTCAAACCAATCGGGCATTGTAATAACAGCTTCTCCGTTATTGTCTAAAATAACATTACCGTTATAAATATTCATCATATCGGGGCTTTCTACAAATGAATGATATAAATATTTATTTTCGGGGTCTAAAGGGTGATCAATTTTAAATGTGCCGGCACCTTTTGATAATGTTCCTGTAACATTCACATTTCCGGCAAAATAACCTGCCCAATTTGTTGCTCCGCTTGATGCGTATCCATAAACTCCATAGTTTGTAGTAGCAGCACCGTTTGCATTTCCGTAAACACCGTAATTAGCTGTACCGGTTCCGTTTGCTTGTCCTGCAATTGCAAGATAACTGTCAATAACATGAAACTTATATGACGGAGCAGCAGTTCCTATGCCTACATATCCGGTAACAGAAGAATACATATTGCTTCCCGATACTGTCCAATCGTTATCTAAACTTGTAATTGATGACCAGCTTGATCCTCCTGCACCGTCAGTAGTTAAAATATAACCACCTGTTCCTCTGACGTTAGGTAATGTAACGGAGTTTGTTCCTGCATTGAATGTTAATGTTCCGTTTACCTGTATAGTATTTGCTGCAAAATCTCCATAAATTAAAGGAGTTGCCGTAGATGAATTGTCAATATATAATTTATTTGACCCTGTTTCGTTAAAACCTGCAGAAGAGCCTATAAAAACGTTGTAATCCCCGTTTACATTATATCCTGCTCCGTTCCCGATAATGATGTTATAACTTCCGGCTCCTGATGTTCCGGCATATCCGGCATAAGAGCCCAATATTACATTAGAAGACCCGGATGCAATTTGTTGGCCTGCTGCCGAACCTAGGAATAGGTTGTTGCTTCCTGCTGTAATATCTTGTGCTGCATATATTCCCATATATGTATTTCCCCAACCTGTAGTTTGTAAATTACCGGTAAAATTACCGATAATAATGTTACCGTTTTCTGTTTGGAAAGAATAACCGGCATTATATCCCAGGAAAATATTATTTACACCTGTTGTATTTGAATACCCCGCTTGATATCCTATAAAGTTATTTATTCCTCCGGTTGTATTACTGTATCCGCTTGCACGTCCCAGAAAAACATTTGAATTTCCTGTTGTGTTACTGTAACCGCTTTGATACCCCGAAAAAAGATTGTATCCTCCTGATGTGTTAACATACCCAGATTGATAACCTACAAATACATTATTGACACCTCTTTCATATGTTGTGGCAGGATTGCCGCCATCATTAGTTCCCTTTCCTGCTTCATTTCCGATATATACATTATTTAGCCCTACATCATGGTTTGCACCTGCGTTAACACCGATAAAAACATTGTTTGAGGCTGTCTTACTTAAACTGCCGCAACCTACTCCTAAGAATGTATTTTGACTGCCTGTTGTGTTGCTTGCTCCGCTCCAAAGACCTAAAAATGCATTTCCTGTTCCGGTTGTGTTTGCATTTCCGCTTTGGTTTCCAAGAAATATATTAAATGAGCCGGTAGTATTTACAATTCCTGTTTCATTTCCTATAAACACATTTTCATGTCCGTCGTAATTAGCATTTCCGCTTTTTGTTCCCATGAAAATATTGTTGTTCCCTTGATTTCCGTTTATAATATCACCGTAACCGGCTTGTAAGCCGATATATATATTATTTATTGCATTGTTTACTGCTCCGTTTCCGGTATGGTTATACCCTGCTTCTCTTCCTATAAATATATTGTCGCTGTTATTTGTATTGTTGAAACCGGCATTACTGCCGACACTTATATTATTACCGGCAGTTGTTACACTGTAACCGGCTTGATACCCGAGCAGAACATTATCAGAACCGTTTGAAATACTATACCCTGTTTGATAACCCAGAAATGTATTTCGCAATCCGTTAGAACCTACCGCACCTAAACCTGAGTTGTGACCCATAAAAGTATTATAATAACCTGATGTATTATTTAAACCGCTTTCGTAACCCAAGAATATATTAAAACGTCCGACAGGCGTAGTTCCGGGAACAGTTTTCAATCCGGCACTGTGACCTATGAAATAGTTCTCTCTGGTCATGTGCATATATTTATCGCCGGGAGCTTTGGCTGCTCCGTATTTGCCTACTGCAAAACCGCCTGAAACTCCTTTTCCGGTAACGGCATCATCTGTATAAATTCGTGTGCTGTCGGAATGTGTAAAAAAGTATTTAAAGGCTCCTTTGGCGGCTCCGTATTTGCCTACTGCAAAACCGCCTGAAATACTTGCATTTGCATCTGTATAAACTCTTGTACTGTCTGATGTTACGACAAATAATTCGCCTAATCCTTTGGCGGCTCCGTACTTGCCTACCGCAAAACCGCCGGAAACGGCTTTTGTAGGATCTTTAACATAAGCTTTTACACCGGCAGAAGTTACTTCAAATATTGTTTTGCCGAATTTATCTTTTACCTCAAATAAAACATCTGCATCAGTAAGGTCGCCGCTGTTTGCCTGAACAACAAAGTTGCCGGTAGGACTTGATGTGCCTACACCGATATTGTAGGTTGAATTGGTCAGATAAACCGTTCCTGCACTTTTAGTCCATAACCCGGCATCTGAGGATAAATCAATCCATGTTGTTTTTCCTTCATAGTTTTTTCCGTAGATAAAGAAACTTCCGACACTTGAATCAAAAACTAATAAACCTTGTGTAGGTGTTACAATACTGTTTCGTTGAGCAGTTGTCATTCTCGGAATTAATAATCCTTTTGAGGTTGACTTAATATCCAATATTGCTGATGCATCCGGAGTTCCTGAACTTTCGGAAATTAAAACTTGGGAGTATGAAGAAAAATGTATCGAAATAAAAATTATTCCGATGATTAAGATTTTAAAGAAAGATTTGTTTTTCATAGCTATGCAAATATTAAATTTATCAAAAATAGGTGTAATCTACGCAAGATACAATTTTTTTTGATAAGTTAATTGATTGTTGTTATAAAAATCTTATTTTAAACAATAAAGATCACAACTATCCGAAAGTTTAAAAATCCAAAAAGTCCCTTATCTTTGATTTGAACAAGAAAAGATAATATATGGGACTTTTTAGACGAACCAAAAATACAAATAAACCTGTTGTCAGACAAATAATTGATTTAGCACCTCGTTGGCTACTTCAATCCTGTACCAACACTTATAAAGGCGATAAAGGGTGCAGCAAGGATAAGGCTTATGACCAATTTGTATCCATGACTTTCGGACAGCTGAATAAATGCTCAACATTAAGTGATATTTCTGTCGGTATCGGAGTAAGTAAAACATATATTGCAGATTTAGGATTAAAGCAAAGTCCTGCACGTTCAACCATGAGTGACGGAAATAAGAAACGAGATTATCGAATTTTTGAAAGTCTGTATTACAGGCTTTCAAATCATTACCAAAGAGTGCTTGCAACACATCATAAAGGACATATCATTGAGGAAATCAAAAACCAACGAATAAAACTGATTGACAGTTCAACAATATCCTTATGTCTGTCAATGTTTGATTGGGCAAAATATCGGACAGCAAAAGGAGGCATAAAAATTCATACGTGTCGGGATGATACATTAATGCTTCCCGATGTGGTAAATATAACCGAAGCAAAACTTCATGACCGTTATGGTTTAAGTCAATTCGTATTCACTAAAAACACAATTATTGTTGAAGACAGAGCTTATTTTGATTTTTCATTAATGCACAGCAGAATTAAAGCTGAAAACATTTTTGTTACACGAATAAAAACAAATACAGTTTACCAAACTATTGAAGAATTAGATCAACCTGATAATATTGAACAAAACATTCTAAAAGATGAGATTATAATGTTGACATCTGACAAAGCAGTTAAAACAGGAATAAGCAAACATAAGCTTCGATTGGTTCATGTCTATAAAGAAGATGAAAATAAAGTAATTGAAATTATTTGCAATCAACTTGATTGGAAAGCTTCAACTATTGCAGATTTATATAAGAAACGTTGGGATATCGAATTGTTTTTCAAAGCATTAAAACAGAACTTGCAAGTAAAAACATTTATCGGAACAAGTGAAAATGCCGTAAAATCACAAATATATATCGCTTTAATCTGTTATTTACTGCTTGAACTTATTAAAAGAACTATCGCAAAGAAAAATCATGCTTTTTCAAATTTTGTCGAAAAAATTAGAATATGTTTGTCTTTCTATCTGTCTCTTGATTATGTCTGTAATCAAATAAATGAAGGTGCTAAAAGAATTAAAATTCAAAAACAACAAGAGGTTAGTTCCAAAACCTGACTTATTTTCTTAGAATATCAAAAATGATTACCTGTTTATAAAGGGTTCAGAAGAAATTATGTTAATTTTGAAAAACTTTCGGATTAAAGTGTTTTAATATATATTTTTATTTTAAAAATTACTGTATTACTTTTGTGTGCAGAATAATATTTGAAAATGGAAGATAATTATGCCGAAATAATTAAATTAAAGTCTTTAATAGAACGAATATTATCTTTATATGAAAAGAAAAAAGAAACAACAAATGGATTATTAATTCAAAATAAAGAATTAAAAGAACAAATTGAACAGAAAGAAAAACAAATTAAAGAACTGAAAAATAAAACAGAAACTTTAAAAATTGCAAAAACAATAAGTTTAACAGAAGAAGATAAAACAGAAGTAAAGAATAAAATTAACAAGATTGTGCGGGAAATTGACAGAAGCATAGGGTTATTAAATGAATAATTAATACTGATTAAAATGGATGATAAACTTTCTATAAGAATAAATATCGGAGATAAATATTATCCTATGCGAATTAACAGAGATGAAGAAGAGCTTATCAGAAAGGCAGCAAAGATAATTAATGATAAATTAACACAGTACAGAACAAAATATGCTGAACGTGAGATGGTGGATTTATTAGCGATGACAGCATTACAATACACTAAGAATTACTTAGTTAATGAAACTGAGAATAATTTATCACACGTAAATGATGAGATAAGACAGATTAATGTTGAATTAGAAGATTATATTAATCAAAATAAATAATGATTTTTTTGTAAAGTTGATTAATATTTTGTAAATTTGATATAAATAAATAAAGGCAAATACAGCCCGCATATTTCTCAAAACTGTTTGTTAAGCTCAACACTAACAAATTTGGAGTATTAAAGCTCATTTTTAGGGAAAACAGATCGCAATTTTGATTCGTCAAAACCTTTTTTAGGCAGTGAAAGTTTGAACTAAAAGGCAACTCCAGGAATGCTTTTTAAGGAGCTTTTTTTAAATATTTGAGAGATTGCGGGTTTTTTTATAATATAAAAACAAAAAAATGGATGAGATAATGATAATAATTAGCGTGCTGACTTTGATAGTCGGTTTTGTTTTGGGATATTTTGTCAAAATTAAAACAATGCACAAAAAAGCCGATGAAATTATTAAAGAAGCAGAAGTTGAATCGGAAGTAATCAAAAAAGAAAAAATATTACAAGCAAAAGAAAAGTTTTTACAACTTAAAGAAAAACATGAAAATACTATTAATGAAAGAAATTCTAAAATTCAGGTTGAAGAAAATAAATTAAAACAAAGAGAAAATAGTTTAAACCTTCGGCGTGACGAGTTAAAAGGCAAAACAAAAGAAATTGAAGTAACTAAACAAGAGAACAATGCTATTCGTGAAAATTTAACAAAACAACTTCAAGTTGTCGAACATAAAACCGAAGAATTAGAAAAAGTACATAAACAACACATAGAAAAACTTGAAAATATTGCAGGAATTTCTGCTGTTGATGCTAAGTCAGAGTTAATAATATCACTAAAGGCAGAAGCAAAAACCGAAGCAATGTCTCACATTAATGATATTATTGAAGAAGCTAAAATTACAGCAAATAAAGAAGCGAAAAAGATAATAATAAAAACAATACAACGTATAGGAACTGAAAGTGCAATAGAAAATGCCGTAACTGTTTTTCATATTGAAAGTGATGATATGAAAGGGCGAATAATTGGTAGAGAAGGAAGAAATATCAGAGCATTGGAAGCAGCAACCGGAATTGAAATTATTGTTGACGATACACCTGAATCAATTGTATTATCAAGTTTTGACCCCATAAGAAGAGAGGTTGCAAGACTAGCATTGCATCAGTTGGTTACAGACGGAAGAATACATCCTGCCAGAATTGAAGAAGTTGTTCAAAGAACAAAAGAACAACTAGAGGAAGAAATAATGGAAACTGGTAAGAAAACAGCAATTGATTTAGGTATTCACGGTTTACACAGAGAAATACTTCGTTTGGTAGGTAAAATGAAATATCGCTCTTCATACGGTCAAAATCTTTTGCAGCATTCAAGAGAAACTGCAAAGCTATGTGCAGTAATGGCTACCGAACTTGGATTAAATGCAAAAACTGCTAAAAGAGCCGGCTTATTGCACGATATAGGAAAAGTGCCTGATGAAGAAATTGAAATACCTCATGCAATATACGGTATGAAATTAGCAGAACGATATAAAGAGAAACCCGAAGTTTGCAATGCAATCGGGGCACATCACGATGAAGTTGAAATGGCAAGTTTAATTTCTCCTATTGTACAAGTTTGTGATGCTATTTCAGGTGCAAGACCCGGGGCAAGAAGAGAAGTTGCTGAATCTTATATTAAACGAATTAAAAAATTAGAAACTATTGCTGCTGAAGAAGAAGGTGTTGTTAAAACCTATGCAATTCAAGCCGGAAGAGAATTACGTGTTATCGTAGGCAGCGATAAAGTTGCGGATAAAGATATTGATAAAATTTCTTTCAATATTGCTAAGCGTATTGAAGAAGAAATGACATATCCGGGGCAAGTAAAAATAACTGTTATCAGAGAAATCAGAGCTGTTCATTTTGCAAAATAAAGTTTTAAAATGGATAATATTCAAATGGTTGACTTAAAAAGTCAATATCAAAATATAAAAACTGAAATAGATACAGCAATTTATAAAGTTATTGACAGCGGAGCATTTATAAACGGACCTGCCGTTAAAGAATTTGCAAAAAACTTAGAAGAATATTTAAGAGTAAAACATGTTATTCCGTGTGCTAACGGAACAGATGCATTGCAAATTGCATTAATGGCACTGGGTTTAAAGCCGAGAGACGAAGTAATAACTACTGATTTTACGTTTATTGCAACAGTTGAAGTTGTTGCACTTCTCGGTTTAAAATTAAAATTTGTTGATGTCGATAAAGATACATTTAATCTTATTCCCGAAGAAGTTGAAAAAGCAATAACTTCTAAAACAAAAGCAATAGTTCCTGTTCACATGTTCGGGCAAGCTACTGATATGGAGATAATTATGCAAGTTGCAAAAAAGCATAATTTACATATTATTGAAGATACGGCACAAGCAATAGGCGGGGAATATACTTTTGTTAACGGAGAAACAAAGAAGTTAGGAACAATCGGCACAATAGGATGCACATCTTTTTTTCCGTCAAAAAATCTCGGTGGTTTCGGCGACGGAGGTGCCATTTTTACAAATGATGATGAACTGGCAGTTAAATTAAAACAAATTACAAATCACGGTTCAAAAGTAAAATATTATCATGACGAAATAGGTGTAAATTCAAGACTTGATTCTATACAAGCAGCAATTTTGAATGTAAAACTTAAATATTTAGATAATTACATTTCAGCAAGGCAAAAAGCTGCCGATTTTTATGATAGTACATTCAAAAATCATCCGAAAATAAAAATACCTGCAAGAGATAAAAACTCAACACACGTATTCCATCAATATACCATACAACTTAACGGAATTGACAGAAACGGTTTAAAAGAATTTCTTAATAAAAAAGATATTCCTGCAATGATATATTATCCTTATCCTTTACATCTCCAAAAAGCCTATAAATATTTGGGATATAAAAAGAATGATTTTCCGGTAACGGAAGAACTAAGCAATAAGGTATTATCTTTGCCTATGCATACCGAATTAACGGAAGAACAATTGAAATACATAACAGAAACTGTTTTAGAATATGCTGACAGATAAAAAATATTTTGCTCACGAAACTGCAGTAATTGATAAAAACTGCGAAATAGGAGAAGGAACAAAAATTTGGCATTTTTCTCATATAATGTCAAATTGTAAAATCGGAAAAAAATGCAATATCGGACAAAATGTTGTCGTCTCTCCCGATGTTATTCTCGGGAAAAACGTAAAAATTCAAAATAATGTTTCAATTTATACCGGTGTTATTTGTGAAGATGATGTTTTTCTGGGTCCTTCAATGGTTTTCACAAATGTTACAAACCCCAGAAGTGCTGTTATAAGAAAAGGCGAATATGAAGAAACAATTGTCAGGAAAGGAGCATCAATAGGTGCAAATGCAACAATTGTTTGCGGACATAATATAGGAAAATTTGCTTTTATAGGAGCAGGTGCGGTTGTTACAAAAGAAGTTAAAGATTATGCACTTGTTGTCGGAAATCCTGCAAAACAAATCGGTTGGATGAGTGAGTACGGGCATCGTCTTAATTTTAATGATGACGGAATAGCTGTTTGCCCGGAGAGTAATGAAAGATATAAACTAACAGAACAAATTGTAGAAAAACTTTAAACTTTTACCTTTATAACTTTTAACCCAAGTAAATGAAAAACTTCGCCCTAATAGGAGCAGCCGGATACATTGCAGTACGTCATATGCAAGCAATCAAAGAAACAGGAAATAACTTAATTGCAGCACTTGATAAATTTGACAGCGTCGGCATTATTGACAGTTATTTTCCGGAAGCAGATTTTTTTACCGAATTCGAACGTTTTGACCGCCATATTGATAAACTTCGACATAACGAAAATAAAAGTATTGATTATGTAAGTATTTGTACGCCAAATTATTTGCATGATTCTCATATTCGTTTTGCCTTAAAACAACATGCCGATGCAATTTGTGAAAAACCTATGGTTCTTAATCCGTGGAATGTTGATGCCTTGGGAGAAGTTGAAAAAGAAACCGGACAAAAAATTAATAATATACTGCAACTAAGATTACATCCGAACATCATTAAATTGAAAGAGGAAGTTGAAAAATCTCCGAAAGATAAAATTTATGATATTGATTTAACATATTTAACTTCCAGAGGTCGTTGGTATTTTATAAGTTGGAAAGGCGAAAATCAAAAATCAGGCGGTGTTGCAACTAACATAGGTGTTCATTTTTTTGATATGCTCACTTGGATTTTCGGAGATGTTAAAGAAAATATTGTTCATATTTCGGAAGATGAAAAAGCAGCAGGTTTTTTAAAACTTAAAAAAGCAAATGTAAGGTGGTTTCTTAGTGTTGATTATCAGAATATTCCTGATGAAATTAAAGCAAAAGGACAAAGGATATTTCGTTCAATCACGGTTGACGGAGAAGAAATTGAATTCAGCGGAGGATTTACTGATTTGCATACATTAAGCTATCAAGAAATATTAAAAGGAAACGGTTTCGGTTTAGATGCCATAAAACAGACAATCCAAACAGTTTATAATATCCGAAATGCAAAACCGACAGGTTTAAAAGGAGATTATCATCCGTTATTAAAAAAATAAAACAATACATTATGTATAATAAAGTAATCAGACAAAAAGCAGTAATTTCAGTTATCGGACTCGGCTATGTAGGCTTACCGATAGCTCTTGAGTTTGCAAAAAGAATAAAAGTTATAGGATTTGATATAAGTGATGAAAGAATTGAATTGATGAAAAACAATATTGATCCCAGTAATGAATTAGCTGTTGAAGATTTTAAAGGAACTGATATTAATTTCACTTCAAACCCCGATGACTTAAAAGTTGCTGATTTTCATATAGTTGCCGTCCCTACTCCGATAAATGAGCATAACCAACCTGATTTAAGACCTCTTCTCAGTGCATGTAAAACTGTAGGAAAAAATATTAAAAAAGGAGATTATGTGATATTTGAATCAACTGTATATCCGGGTTGTACGGAAGAAGATTGTGTTCCGGTTATAGAAAAACACTCCGGTTTAAAATATTGCGAAGATTTTAAAGTAGGTTATTCTCCCGAAAGAATAAATCCGGGAGATAAAGTTAATACTCTCACAAAAATAACAAAAGTTGTATCAGGTTGTGATGAAGAATCTCTTGATAATATCGCAAAAATATATGATATAATTCTTGAAAACGGTACACACAGAGCAAGTTCAATTAAAGTTGCGGAAGCAGCAAAAATTATTGAAAATACACAACGAGATGTTAATATTGCATTGATGAATGAACTTTCAATTATTTTTAATAAGCTGAATATCAATACTTACGAGGTGCTTGAAGCAGCAGGCACAAAATGGAACTTCTTAAAATTCTCGCCCGGTTTAGTCGGAGGTCATTGCATAGGTGTTGATCCTTATTATTTAGTTCATAAAGCAAAAGAGTTAGGTTATCATCCTCATATAATAAATTCAGGTCGTTTTGTAAATGACTCAATGGGAGGTTATATTGCAAAGCAAACCGTTAAAATGATTGCCGCACAAGATAAACATATTCTTAATGCAAAAGTTTTGGTAATGGGTTTTACATTTAAGGAAAATGTAAGCGATATCAGAAATACAAAAGTTGCAAATGTCGTAAAAGAGTTAGAATCTTATAAAGTTGTTGTTGATACTGTAGATCCCTATGCATCAAAAGAAGAAGTAAAAGAAGAATACGGAATTGAGTTAAAAGAAAAATGTGAAGAAGGTTATGATGCAATTATAGTTGCCGTTAACCATAAAGAATATATTAACTTAGATGAAAATTTCTTTAAAGAAAGGCTTACCGAAAACGGTATTTTATTTGACATTAAAGGAATTTTTAGAAATAAAATTTCAGAATTAATTTATATGAGTTTGTAGTAATATCTAATAAAAAAAAACCGCAAGAACTTACTTACGGTTTTTTTTATTAAGATAAAATTTCAGTGATTTAAACTGTTAATCTTTCTTTAAAAGGTAAAAAAGTCATAAAATCAGCATGATGTACAATATATGCCTCCGTAGTTCTTTTTACCATATTACCTTCACCTGCATGTGTTGCAATTATATGGCAAACTTCCGCAGGAACACCGCATTCTTCTGCAATTGATACACCCGAAAACGGATGTCGCAAATATTTGCCGTATGTTCCTTGAACTGCTTTCCCGTTATCGTCTAAAACATATTCAAGCAACTTACCTACATCAGCAAGAATTGCACCTGCAATTAGAACATCCATATTTACCGGAAGTTCTCCGTGATAAAATTTGTTAATTTGATTTCCGGCATCTTTTGCAATATGCACAACCGAAACTTTGTGATCCATAAAAGTTACTTTCAAATCAGGTCCGCAAAGCAATGTAAACGGTATTGTGTTTAAATCTTCTGCCGTTAATACACTTCTTTCTAAAGCAAGTTCCCAAGTTTTAGCAGTAACCTCACGAAGTTTTTTGTCTTTTATCCAAGATAGTTCTTCGCCCCAAAGTTTTTTTACGTCTTCTGTCATAATAAATAATATTAAAGTTTTGCAATAACAGCATCTGCCATTTCTTTAGTTGATGCTGCTCCGTTTTTAACAACATCGGCTGTTCCTCTCATTTTCATCATATCATAAGTTCTTACTTTCCCTTCCGAAATTACATCAGCTACTGCATTTCTTATTTTTACGGCAATATCTTTTTCATCAATATAATCAAGCATCATACAAGCTGATTCAATCATTGCCATCGGATTTACAATTGATGTTTCATAATCGGCATATTTCGGTGCCGAACCGTGTGTAGGTTCAAAAACTGCAACTCCGTCTTTACTCCATTGTGCTGAGCAAGCAAAACCGAGCCCTCCGATTAATCCGGCAAAACCGTCAGAGACAATATCACCGAACATATTTCCGGCAACTATAACTCCGTAATTTTCAGGGTTTTTAGTAAGCCACATCATTTGAGCATCAATATTCGTATTCCAAAGTTCAATTTCAGGATAATCATTTTTTTGTATTTCTAATGCCATTTTATACATCATTCCCGAAGTTTCGCGAATTACGTTCGGTTTTTCGGCAAGTGTTACCGATTTATATCCGTATTTTTTTGCATGATCAAAAGCTGCACGTAAAATATTTTCAGTTCTTTCTTTCGAGAATATTCTTGTAGATATTGATATCTCTTCTTTCGGAACTTTGCCGAAATTTTTCTTAAACTTCGGATGGCTCATAAACATATCATAAACATCTTTTTCAGGGTTACTCCATTCAACTCCGCCGTACAAACCTTCTGTATTTTGACGGAAAATAACAACATCAACTAAAGGTTCTTCAATATCATCGCCTTTTCCTCTGCGAATAAAATTCAAAGGATTTCCTTTATATGTTTTACAAGGTCGAGCACAAATTTCCAATCCGAAATGCTGACGCAATCCGACAATAGGGCTTGAATAAACCAGCCCTTTTTCTTTCAGTTCAGGAGCAAGTTCCTCAAATGCTTCATCTTTTGGCTTTGAAGTTATTGCACCGAATAATGCAACTTTATGTTTTTCAATCAAATCAATAGTTCTTTGCGGAAGCGGATTCCCTTCGCTTTTCCAGAACTCCCAACCTATATCACCTTCAACATATTCTGCTTCAAATCCTGCGGCATCCAATACTCTTAATGTTTCATCGAGAACGGCTTTTCCTATTCCGTCACCCGGCATTGTTACGATTGTTCTTTTTGACATATTAATTTTCTTTGAATTTTGATAATTATTATAAAATTGTGTAAATTTATAAATTCTTAGATAAATTAAAAATGAGAAATGTTATATAATTTCATTTTATATATGTTTTATAACAAATAACTACAACTTATGAAATTACTGCTGAAAGTCATTATTCTTTTTCTGTTGTCAAAATCTGTGTTTTCTCAACAAAATCCTGATTGCTACACTATTATAGTCGGGAAAAAAGCAAGTTTTGACGGCTCGGTTTTAATAGGACACAATGAAGATGACGGGGGCAAGCAAATGATTGTAAATTGGTTTAAGGTGGGTTCAAAAAATTATAAAAATACAGATTCTTTAACTTTATTAAACGGAACAAAAATAAAACAATTTGAAAAAACATTTTCATATATTCGTTTTCAAGTTACGAAACAGAAGTTCGGAGATGCATATCTTAATGAAAATTCGGTATTAATTTGTTCCGATGCCTGTGCTTCAAAAGAAGATACAGCAAAAGGAAATATTGGGTATTATTTCAGAGAAATATTAGCAGGAAGAGCATCTTCCGCAAAAGATGCAGTTAGAATCGGAGGAAAACTTATTGAAGAACTCGGTTACGAATCTTCCGGCAGAACATATACAATTGCAGATAAAAATGAGGCTTGGATGCTCTCAATTGTTAAAGGCAAAAGATGGATTGCTCAACGCATACCTGATGATGAAGTTGCAATAATTCCGAATTATTACACAATACAAAAAGTGAATTTAGAAGACACCTTAAATTTTCTATCATCACCCGATATTATTGATTATGCAATAAAAAGAGGATGGTATAATCCTGAAAAAGACAAAAATTTTAACTTTCGAAAAGTTTACGGAGATTCTGCTTGCAATATTGCCGGTTATAATATTCCGCGACATCTTGCAGGGATGAATCTTTTTCAAAAAAACTATTTAAGTGAAAATAATATTCCTTTGCCCTTTTCTTTTATTCCGAAAAGAAAGATTGGGATAAAAGATATTAAAAATCTTTTATCAAGTCATTATGAGGATACTGAGTATTGTAAATTACCCGATAATAAAAATCCGCATCAAAATAAAATCAGACCTGTTTGCACAGAAACAACTCAATTCAGTTTTGTTGCTCAATTACGAAATAATATGCCTGAGCCGATTGGTTCATTAATTTGGATAAGTCCGTACAACGGGTGTGTTTTTCCTTATATTCCTGTTTATTTCGGTATTTATAATACAAACGAAAAAGTTCGTTCCCGTAATTATAAAGAGTCAGAAAAAATACAATTTAAAAACAATAAGAATAATTTAGAGTTATTCCCTAATCATGCCTATTATATTTTTAATAAATATGTTGAATATATTGAAAAAAACTACCCGGTAAGAATTGAAATTGCAAGAAAATACAAAAGTCAAAAAGAAAATGAACTTTTCAAAAATCAAATAAATCTGGAAAAATCTGTTATGCAAGTTTATAAATCTTATCCGGATGATACAAAGAAAATATTGACAAATTATTGCAACAGATATTTTGATGAAATATTAAATCATATAAAACAAAAAAAATAACCGTAAAAACTACAATTATGATACAAAAAAGACAATTATTATTTGTAATAATATTTTTTATCGGTATTGTCAGCAATGCCCAAGAATTAGAAACCGTAATTCAAAGAGGTCATCAAGGAGCCGTAAAAGTTGCTGTTTTCAGCCCCGACGGAAAATTTTTAATAACAGGAGGCAGAGATAAAACTGCAAAACTTTGGGAACTTGCAACCGGCAGAGAAATGAGAACTTTTCAGGGGCATGAAGGAACCATACTTGCTTTATGTTTTACGCCTGACGGGAAATATATTGCCACGGGAAGTACAGACAAAAAAGTAAAACTTTGGGAAGTTATAAGCGGAAAATTAATTATGACATTCGAAGATAAGGAAGATAAATCATATTCTAAAATTGGAGTAACTTCAATTGCATTTACGTCTGATGCTAAATACATTGCAATAGGAGGCACAAACAGGAAATTAAAAATTTATCTTACCGAAACCGGCGAACTTATAAGAAAAATTAAAGTAAGCCCGGATATCGGTTCTAACTCGGGAATTAAAATTCAATTAAGCAAGAATAATAAAGACATACTTGTTTCGGAAGACAATCGAAAAGCTGTTGTCTATGATTTTGAAACCGGAGAAATTAAAAAAACATACAATTCAATTGATAAAGGCAGTTGTGGAGGTTGCGGTACATATGCAAAATACAGCTCCGATGAAAAATATATTATTTCCGGAAGTCATAACGGGCCTTTTGTTTTATGGGATGTGAAAAATGCAAAAAAAATAAAAACTTATATTGAAGAACAAAAAGAAGTAAGTTCAGTTGATATTACCGCTGACGGAACAAAAGTCTTGCTTGCCGATGAAAATTCAATTTATATTTTTGACACAAAAACAGGAAAGAAAATCAGAACTGTTAAAGCTCACAAAAAAGAACTTAATTATGCAGAATTCAGCCCCGACGGAAAATATATAATATCTGCAAGCAATGACGGAACGGCTGTTTTATGGAAAACATCAACAGGTAAAAAAATAAGAACCTTTATCGGTTATCTAAATAAAGCAGACTACGGAACCAAACTCGACAGAGAAGAATATTGGGAATTCTGGGCAAGAACATATTTCGATTATAAAACAAAAATAAAATTAAGCCCGGACGGTAAGCTTTTAATTATAGGCAAAAAAGACTCCATTGCAAAAGTTATTGACTTTGAAACAGGAAGAACCGTTTTTAAACTTACAGGTCACTCAGGAGGTGTAATTTGTTTTGATTTTTCACCCGACGGTAAAATGATTGCAACAGGAAGCAGCGATAAAAAGGTAAAGTTATGGAATACAACTGACGGAAAACTTATTAAAACTTTAAAAGCCCATCGTTCAATGATTTTTTCCGTTCAATTTGATAAAACAAATGAAAAATTATTAACTTCAAGTTATGACGGAGATACATATATTTGGGATATAAAATCCGGCGAAACCGAAAAATATTTTAAAGGAATCAAAGCATATACTTCCGGGTTTTCTGAATTCGGGAACTATATTGTTTCGGCAGGTTTAAATAAAAAATTTTCGTTTTTTGAAATTGATACACAAGAAAAGTTCAGAGATTATATCGGACATACTGATATTGTTACTTCTTTTGATTTCAGTTTCGACGGAAAAACAGTTGTATCTGCATCTTGGGACGGAAAAATAAATATTTTTGATGTTATCTCCGGGTTTCAAATAAACCAAATAAAAACTCATTCAGGCAAAATTAATTCGGTAATTTATTCAAAATTCAGTAAATATATTTTTACCGGAGGTTCAGATGGAAATATAAAAATGTGGGATGCAAAAACAGGTAAAAAAGTAAGAACATTTGAAGGGCATAAATCCGCAGTAACTTCATTGCAAATAACTCCCGACAATCAAACACTTATATCGTGCAGCATTGAGGGCGTAATTAAAGTTTGGGAAATTGTAAACGGAAAAATTATTTACACATATTATCAACTTTCAAGAGATGATTGGTTTGTGAAATCAAGAGGAGGCTTTTTTGACGGAAATGCAGGAGCAAAAAAATACATCTTTTATGTAAAAGGTATGAAAACCTACAATGTCGATCAATTTTTTGAAGATTTTTATCGTCCCGGCTTATTACAAAATGCATATCAAACAAGAGGCTTAATTAATGAAAATGTTGACCTTAATGAATATCTGCAAAAATCTCCGCCGCCTTCATTAAATTTTAAAACAATTTTCAACGATTCTGCATATAAACAAGATATTATTGATATTGAATTCCAGCTTATTGATAACGGCGGCGGCATTAATGAAATAAAAGTAATGCAAAACGGAAAAAGAATAATTTCCGATTATTCAGGAGCAAGAAGAATAAAAAGAGGAAACAAAACCAATGAAAAAATCCAATTATTACTTGTTCCGGGAGAAAACAATATCCAAATATCCGCATTTAGTGAGGGCAGAATTGAATCGGGCACAATAGAACAAACAGTATATTTTGAAAGCAAAGAAAATTTGCCGGACTGCTACATCCTCACAGTCGGTATTGATAAATACGAAAACGAAAGCTTAAACTTGAATTATGCAAAAGCCGATGCAAAAGCATTTTCCGACCTGATAAAAAAAAGAAGCAAGCCTTTGTTTAATAACATGAAGTTCTATAATTTATTTGACAGAAATGCCGATAAAACTAACATTATTAATGCTGTAAATGAAATTGCAAAAAATGCAAAACCACAAGATGTTTTTATTTTCTATTATGCCGGACACGGAAGTATGATAGGAAATGATTTTTATTTTGTTCCTACAGATTGCATAAGGTTATATGATACCGAACAACTTAGTGAGAAAGCTATAATTGCAGACTATATGCAAGAAAATTTCAGTAAAATAAAAGCATTAAAACAAATTATGATTTTGGATGCTTGCCAATCGGGCGGAGCAACAAAAGTACTCGGACAAAGAGGTGCAGGCAGAGAAAAAGCAATAGCTCAACTTTCAAGAAGTACCGGAATTCATGTTTTGGCATCTGCCGGAAGCGAGCAATTTGCAATAGAATTTAAAAGCCTCGGACACGGACTTTTCACATACATTCTTTTAGATGCTCTCAACGGAAGTGCAGACGGCTCTCCGCTTGACGGAAAGGTAACAATCTATGAATTAAAATCTTACCTTGATGATCAAGTTCCCGAATACACAAAAAGATTCAAAGGAGTGAGGCAATATCCGCAATCATATTCAGGCGGAAATGATTTTCCTTTGGCTATAGATTTTAAGTAAACGTTTATTTAATTACCTTTGTAAACCAAACAAAAAATAACATTAAAATGAAAAATTTAACATTGTTCTTTTCTCTTTTCTTATTTGCAAACTTATTAATTGCACAAAACAAAACGCCCGAAACCGTTTTTGTTGAGGGTGGTACATTCAAAATGGGAATCAGCGAAAGTATTTATTACGATGAATTTCCGGTTCATTTGGTTACATTAAACGATTTCAGCATCGGGCGGTTTGAAGTAACAATTGAAGAATATACAGGTTTTTGCAGAACTGCCGGTTTAGATTTACCCGAAGGAGATATTAATTTGCCGGCAACAAATGTAAGTTGGGAAGATGCAATAATGTACTGTAATTGGCTTAGTCGTTTAAATCGTTTAGACAAATGTTACAGAGTAATCAGAGACGATAAAAAAAATACTTTTAAAGTTATTTATGATAAAACCGCAAACGGTTACAGGCTTCCTACAGAAGCAGAATGGGAATATGCAGCAAGAGGAGGTAAAAATCTAAAAAATTATGCATTCAGCGGAGGTAATGATGCAAATGATCTTGCATGGTTTACGGACAACGGTAAAACATTGCATCAGGTAGGCGAAAAAAAACCTAATGATTTAGGATTGTATGATATGACAGGAAATGCTCAAGAGTGGGTTTTCGATGTTTACCAAGAAAAGTATTATGAAACAAGCCCAAAGGATAATCCTGTATGTGAAAAAGGAGGCCTTGAAAGAGTAAGCAGAGGCGGAAATTATAACGGGTATGAAGCAACATTAAGAATTACAAAAAGAATTTATAACGCAACTAATTTTAAAGATTTGACTTTAGGATTTAGGGTTGCCAAAAATAAATAAACTTCCTTTTTTTTAATATTTATATTTTTTATCCACGGGCTTAATTGAATATTTCAAAAAAACAGTAACAGGGTTCTATAATAACGACAAAAAGCAATTCTGCTTCCGTTTTTTTCTTTGTAGATGTTGTGTTAAAAAAAGGGCATTGCTAAATTAATATAGATAGAGTGTTGTTTCGTTTATGCATTAACAGAAGCATTGACAATTCCAGCATTTGTTTGCTCTTCGAATAACATTTTGATTTTCGTCTCATCCTTGCTAAATAATGCCTAAATAAGCTGTTGTAACCTTCTACCGTAAAAGTTTCAGCTTTTGATTGTATATGTTTTGCTTTCGGAACTATTACTTCATGTGCTTTCCAATAATCACTTGTGATTATCTCCATTTTGTTATTTTTTATTTTATCCCAGAATTTGATAGCCGTTTTGTTGCTTCTGTCACCAATAACGAAGTTGATGAACCTTTTCCCAAGTCTATCA
>JAKISF010000046.1 GCA_021648725.1 Bacteroidales bacterium
AAGATGTCGAAATTAGACTTGAACAAATGGAAAAAAGACACAAGAAAAGAAAATACGATATTGACCTAAATTACAGGAAACAAGCTGAAAAACAGGAAATTTTAACTTAGTAAAGTAGAATTAATAAGTTTGTAATAATCATCTTTTGTTTTTTTACAGGTTTCAATACCTTGAACATCTTTTTTGCAGAATGTATCCGAAATATTAAGATATGCAGGACCTACGGTTGTTCGTATTCGGTCTTTTTCGATTTCATATAATTTTGAATCTTCCGTTATGACACCGCTGTAACTATTTGATCCGTATATGTGAAGAGTTAAAAAAGATTTATCTGACAAATTTCCCATGGCATGCACTAAATCGCCGCATACAGGTGCGGCAGTTCCTTCCGGAATAATTTCCGAAGTTTCAAGCTCAACTTTGTTTCCGTTAACTTTGTAAGTTCTGTGATCTGCATCTCCGAGAGAATATACGACACCCCATTCAGAATGACCATGACTGTGAATACCGGTAAAATCGCCGGGAGCCCAAGACATAATATAAATTCCGAAATTTTTATCTTGATATAAAGTGTTTCTTCCGTAACTTTCGGTTTTGCAATGATTAAATGTTGCATATTTTAAAAGTTCATCTTTTGAAATTCCGGCATTTTCGATAATTTTAATGAGAGTAATGTTTTCTGTTACTTTATTAGTTTTAAGTTTTGTAATAATATTTTGAATTGAATGAGGCAGAGTTTTCATTTAAAAGTTTTCTGTAATTAATAATACAAACATACCCTAAAAAAATTATTTTAAAAGGGTATGTTTGAAATTTGGTATTTATTTTACTGTATAAATTCCTTTAAATGTGATTTTGATATCATCAGCTACATTGTTAGACATACTTTTCTTTTTAGGTTTACCAACATGATAATCTGTAATTTGCTTAACAATAAATACAGAATTTGCAGTAACTACATTTCCTTTAACGGTAATGGTTCCTTCTTCTGATATTGATTTTGTTACGTCTCTGATTGTTAAATCACCTTCAACGGTTACAGGGTATTTTCCGTCTGTATCCCATTTTACTGTTGATAAATTTTGAATTTTACCTTTAAACTTAATTTTAGGATATTCTGATGAATTCATAAAATGCTCTTGATTAAAATGTTTTTGCATTAATGCTTTTTCAAACTCAAAAGATTGTACCGGTATTACAAAAACCATAGCACCGGTTTCCGTATTAATTGTTGAAGTAACTTTATAATTGTCAGCTGAGATATCTTCGGCAACTGTTGTTGAAAATAAGGTTGCATGACCTGCTCTGGTTACATATTTTGTTTGAGCAAAAACTAATGCCGGTAATAATACGATTAATAATAATGTTAATTTTTTCATTTTTTTTTTATTTGATTATTAAATTTTGATTCTAATTTTTATAATTATTTAACGATGTCACATTTTTCAAGAATTGCATATTCTGCAAGATCTAAATCTTCATCGTAGGACGCTCCCATTCGAACAATCCCTTTTATTTTAACTTGATTTCCTGCTGAAAGTTTTTCGGCATTGGCATTTGTTTCTTTAATAAATGTACAACTAACACCCGAATTTTCAGTTTTTAATACAATAACTTTTTGTTTAAGTTGATCTTCACTTATTTCAGAAACCGTTCCTGAAACAATAACAACATTATCAAGATATTTTGCATTGCTTTCACTGATATTATTCATAAAATCATTTACGAATTGTTCTGCCTTAACAGTATAACTTGCTTTTTCGCTTTGAACATCTCTGTGCGGCATATAATACATGTATAAACCGATGCCTCCGATAATTATGATTGTTACAATTCCTACAAACAGAAGATACTTAACACTTTTTTTCATTTGTTTAAATTTTTGTAATTAGATTGATGTATTACATTTGTCGTACAAAACTTTATTCCTGACAAATATTATAAATTATTTTTCAAGTCGCCAAGCAACTTGCGGATTATCAGAAGAATAAAAGTGATGGTTTGTAAATTTAAAAGACGGAGATCAGCCTTTTATAGCCGATTTTAAACTTTTAATATAATTTGGGGATGTCGGTAAAATAAGAAGGGCATAAAAGAGTATTATTGTTCAGAAATTTTCTTTTTTATGCTTAATTTAAGTTCTTCTATATTTATTTGAGGTATTTTGTGATTATGTTTTTTTAAAGCTTCATCCATAATTTTGCTTTGTTTGTCATATCGTCGGCAAACATTACACATTGATTTATGCACATTAAGCCTTAGTTTCTCTTTAAGGCTAAGTTTTATATGAAGTTTCTTCTCTATAAGTTCTGTTGCTTTTAAGCATGACAAAAACAGGAAGTGCATTAATTTCTTCATCCTCTTATTTAATCTTCTAATTATTTTTAAACCAGCCGTTTTCGATACAATCTCTCAGTTTTAATTTGGCTCTGTGCATAATTTGCCACATATTAGTCGTACTGATTTCGAGCTCCTGACATATTTCTTCAGGATTTTTTTCGGTATAATATTTCATCTTTATCACTGTATTAAATTTATGCGGAAGATGTTCTAAGCAATAATTTAATATTTCTATGAACTCTAAGTCATCTAATAAATTTTTCTCATTATTTTGCCAATTTTGCGGTTGTTTTTCAGAATTCCACTCTCCGGAATCGGTAAAAAATGATGAAAACATATCGTAATCAACTTTTTTATCTTGTCTGTATTTTTTTCGGTAATAATCAGAGATTTTATTGTTAAGTATAGAAAATATCCATGTTTTTGGGTTGCTTTCCTTTTTAAATTTATCAACATTTTTGGCAACTGCAAGAAAAGTATCTTGCACAATATCTTTTGCACTTTCAACATCTGAAACTTTATGCATCGCCCAAGAAATTAAATCTTCGGTATAGGTATTAATCCATTCATTAATCGAAGAATGTTTTTTTTGCATATTATTGAATATTTAAGGATTCAAATGTAACCAATAACAAAATAAGATAAAAATATAGTTTACTGCTTCAATAAATGTTCTTTGAATTTATTATATATCTTTGAATCAAATTTAACGATATTGTTTGATTTAAAAAAATTACCCTAAATGTTAACTAACTTAAAAACATACTTCAAAAAACTGAATACTGATGAACTATATTTTGATTTAATATTTGCGGGATTAATTACAATTTTTCAATTTACGTTTGTAAATATTGCCGGTTTTGCAACGGAATCTCTTCATCCTATATTTCTGATTGTTTTCGCCTTTATTATACAATTTGTATTATCCTATAAATTAGGAAGTTTAATTAAAAGATATCGAGAATATTCAAGAAAATGGGTTATTAATTTAGTTGGAACTTTTTCATTCCTATTTGTATTTCCGATGATTTTTTTTGTAGGCGTGGGTGTTCTTATGCAAACCGAATACAAAACAAGCCAACCTTGGATGATGATTTTAATTCTTATCATTATTATTACAGGAGTTATTTTAGGAAATAATAGTATATCTTCTAAATATGAGTCTTCTGAAAAAAGTAAGAAAAAGAATCGAATCATTATATCTTTAACAGCAATTTCCTTGGCATTTTTAAACTTCGGATTTTACAGTTTAATGAAAAGTTCCGATGCAAACAGCAGTATCGGTAATATTATTGCATTTATAGGATTAATGATTGTTTCAGGCTTTTTGCCGTTCAGAATGATGATGATGTTTGCTCCTCCTAAAAACAAAAGAAATATGATTATAGGTTTAATCGTTATTATTTATGATTTCTTTTTGCTGTTTTCCCAATCTATTCCTAATACTTAATTAAATATGAAAAATAAACTTATTATAGTATTATTCACAGCTATATTACAATTTATTTTGTTTAATGCTCTTGCTCAGAAAAATTTCTTCGAAGGTTATATAATTACAAATAAAAGAGATACTATATTCGGACAAATAAAAGACAGAAAAAACGGAACATTTGTAAAACTTTACAAAAAAATTAAGTTTAAGCCTGATGTCGGTTTCAGAAAACTATTAAGCCCTAATAGTATTCAAGCATATAAAATCGGAAATCAAAAATTTGTTACAATGGAAATTAAAGATGAAATTAAACTTTTTAAACGTAAGGTTACTGTTGTCCCGAATTCAAATAATAAAGAGTTTGTTAGAGTTATTTCAGAAGGTTACCTGGCTTTGTATGAAAAAGAATATATTGATGATTCCGGTTTGTCCTCTGTATATTATTTTAAAAAAACAGATGAAAATGATATGGTTTTTGTACGAACGGGTCTATTCGGCTTGAACAAAAACAGGCTTGCTGTCTATTTTGAAGACTGCCCTGAACTTGCTGAAAAAATCCTGAATAAAGGCATTAAAAATCCAAGAACAATAGTCAGGTTTTATAATAATTGGTGTGGAGGGAACTGAAAAAATTATTTTTTATCATTATGTGTTTTTGAGGAAGACTCAGATAATCGGTAAATTCCGGCAAGTTCTTCCTCTGTTAAATCTCTCCATTTTCCGACAGGAACATCCAATTTTACATTCATTATTCTGGTACGTTTTAGTTTTTTAACTCTGTAATCTAAATATTCACACATTCGGCGGATTTGTCTGTTTAATCCCTGTGTTAAGATAATTTTAAATTCAAATTTACCGGTTTGTTCAACATGACATTTTCTTGTAACTGTATCCAAAATAGGAATACCTGAGCTCATTTTTTTTACAAAGTTATGTGTTACTTCTTTATTTACACGTACAATATATTCTTTTTCGTGATTGTTTCGGGCTCTCAGAATTTTATTGACAATATCTCCGTCATTGGTTAAAAAAATAAGTCCTTGGCTGGGTTTATCTAATCGTCCTATCGGAAAAATACGTTTCGGGTAATTAATGTAATCAATAATATTATCCTTTTCTCTTTTTGTGTCTGTCGTGCATACAATTCCTACAGGTTTATTAAATGCAATATAAACCAATTTACCTTTCGGTTCTGAAATCAACTCTCCGTCAACTCTTATTTCGTCACTATCTGACACTTTCGTTCCTTTTTCAGGAACTTTGCCGTTAATATGCACACGTCCTTCTTCAATCAATTTATCGGCAGCTCGGCGAGAACAATAACCCGCTTCACTTAAGTATTTATTAATTCGGATAAGATTAATCTCTTTCATTACAAATTATTATTTAACAAAAGTATGACTTAATTTCACAATTCAGAAAAAAAACTACCTTTGTCGCCCAATTCAAAAAACAAACATGATTACAGTTGCAGATTTAGGAATTCAATTCGGGAAACAAGTTCTTTTTCAAGATGTTAATTTAAAATTTACTGCCGGAAATTGTTACGGAATAATAGGTGCAAACGGTGCAGGAAAATCAACTTTTCTTAAAATTATTTCAGGCGAAGCAGACCCCACAAAAGGTTCAATAAGCTTAGGGCACGGAGAACGTCTTTCTGTTTTAAAACAAAACCATTTTGAGTTTGATGAAGTTACCGTTTTAGATACCGTTTTGATGGGACACACGGTTTTGTGGAAACTTACACAAGAAAAAAATGCTTTGTATAAAAAACCGAATTTTTCGGAAGAAGACGGTATAAAAGCTGCTGACATGGAAGCAAAATTTGCCGATATGGACGGTTGGAATGCAGAAACAGAAGCAGCTATTCTTCTAAGCGGAATGAAAATTAAAGAAGCACAACATAATAAATTGATGAAAGAATTGAGCGGGAAAGAAAAAGTTCGTGTTCTTTTAGCACAAGCTTTATTCGGCAAACCGGATAACCTTTTATTAGATGAGCCGACCAACGACCTGGATCTTGAAACCATCAGTTGGCTTGAAAATTATTTACACAATTTTGAAAATACGGTTCTTGTGGTTTCACACGACAGATACTTTTTAGATTCAATTTCAACACATACCGTTGATATTGACTTCGGAAAAATTAAAATTTTCGGCGGAAATTATAGTTTTTGGTACGAATCAAGTCAATTGGCATTGCGACAACAAAAAGCACAGAATAAAAAAGCAGAAGAAAAGAAAAAAGAACTTTTAGAATTTATTGCAAGATTTAAAGCAAATGTAGCAAAATCAAAACAAACTACAAGTCGCAAAAAGATGATTGAGAAACTTAATTTTGAAGAAATACAACCATCCTCAAGAAAATATCCCGGTATTATTTTCAAACCGGAAAGATTGCCCGGCAATATGGTGCTTGATGTAAAAGGTTTATCCAAAAGTATAGACGGAGAACTTTTGTTTAAAGATGTTGAGTTTACTGTTGAAAAAAATGACAAAATTATAGTTATATCAAGAAATTCACGTGCAATGACTGCTTTCTTTGAAGTTATTACAGGGCATACAGAAGCTGATTCCGGGGAATACAAATGGGGGCAAACAATTACAAAATCATACCTTCCTTTGGATAATTCAGAATTTTTTAAGGGGGAAGATACTCTTGTTGAATGGCTTGCGGAATTTTCAAAAGATACAAGCGAATTATATCTCAGAGGCTATCTCGGGAAGATGCTTTTTTCGGGCGAAGAAATTTTTAAAAAAATAAATGTGCTTTCAGGAGGTGAAAAAATGCGTTGCATGATTGCTCGTATGATGCTTAAAGAATCTAATGTTCTTATTTTAGACACACCTACAAACCACCTTGATTTAGAGTCAATACAAGCCTTTAATAATAATCTGAAAACATTTAAAGGTAATATTTTAATGTCATCACACGACCATGAATTTATCAGAAGTGTTTGCAACCGAGTTATAGAAATAACTCCTAACGGCATGATTGACAAGATGACGGATTATGACGAATATATAACAAGTGAACTGGTAAAAAAACGCCAATCAGAATTATATAATCAATCCTCTTTTTTGGAAACTTTTACTGCTTAAAACTAGTTGTTTAACATATAACAACATCCTATAATAATTTCTGTAAGTTTAGAATATAAATACAAAACTATTATTTAAAACTGTTCTAAATTATCAAAATTATGTTTTGTATCATAATTAATGGTGCTGAATTTTTTATTTTTGAACCGAATAAAAAATAATTGCAAATGAGAGTTCAAAGAATTCAACAAAAACCTACAGTAAAAGAGCAAGAAATTGAAGAAATTGATATAAATTTAATAAACCCTTTAATAAAAAAGCATAAAGGAAAAAAAGGAAGCCTCATTCCTATGCTTCAAGGCACACAAGATTTATTCGGTTATATTCCGGAAGAAGCTTTTCTAAAATTATCCGAAGAAGCAGGACATGAATTAAGCACAATGTACGGTGTTGCAACTTTTTATGCACAATTCAGATTAGCACCTGTCGGCAAATATGTTGTAAAAGTCTGTCACGGAACAGCTTGCCATGTTCAAAATGCAAAAAAAATAACTGAAACATTAAAAGATGTTCTCAAAGTAGCAGACGGTGAAACAACAGAAGATAAAATGTTTACTCTCGAATCTGTTGCATGCCTCGGATGTTGTTCTCTTGCACCTGTTATGATGATAGGAGATGATACCTACGGAAAATTAACAGATAAAAGCACAAAAAAAGTTATCAGACAAATTAAAAATTCAGAAAAATAAATATTGTAGAGACAGCCCGACAAACTGTCTCTATTTTTATTATAACATATCAAAAATATGAACAAAATAAAAGCAATAGTCGGACTCGGAAGTTGCGGAATCGCAGCCGGAGCCGGAAAAATATATGACAAATTAAACAGTCTGGTTGAAACAAAAACATTTGATGTTCAGGCAGATAAAACAAGTTGTATCGGTATGTGTTACAGAGAACCGCTTGTTGAAATTGTTGATAATAACAATTCATACATATACGGTGGTGTAGATGAAAAAATGCTGGAAGAAATTCTTGAAAAACACACAAAAGAACACACACCGCTTGAAAAGTATATTGTTCATGCAGATAATATTAAAACAGAGGACGATGTTTTCTGGAACGGACAGGTAAAAATTGCACTTCGACATTGCGGCTACATTAATCCGGAAGCAATTGAAGAATATGAAGCAAAAGACGGTTATAAAGCTCTTCGTAAAATTGCTGATAAAAAAGTTTCCTATGATAATGTAATAAAAGAAGTATTAGACTCAGGACTTCGCGGAAGAGGCGGCGGCGGTTTCCCTACCGGACTAAAATGGAAATTTGCTCGACAAAGCGAATCCGATGAAAAATATATAATCTGTAATGCCGATGAAGGCGATCCCGGAGCATTTATGGACAGATCATTACTCGAAGGCGACCCTCACGCAGTTATCGAAGGAATGATTATCGGAGCTTATGCAATAGGAGCAAATGCCGGTGTAATTTATTGCAGAGCTGAATATCCGCTTGCAATTGTCCGCTTAAACATTGCTCTTGAGCAGGCTCGAAAAAAAGGTTACTTAGGTAAAAATATATTAGGAATTGAAGGTTTCAACCTTGATATTTATGTAAAAGAAGGTGCCGGTGCATTTGTTTGCGGTGAAGAAACAGCATTAATAGCATCCGTCGAAGGCGAAAGAGGAATGCCTCGAAAACGTCCGCCTTTTCCTGCCGCATCAGGTCTTTGGAAAAAACCTACAAACATAAATAATGTTGAAACCCTTGCAAATATTCCCTGGATTATTGATAAAGGTGCAAGTGAATATGCAAAATACGGAACTGAAAAAAGCAAAGGAACAAAAGTATTTGCTTTAACCGGAAAAATCAATCACGGCGGATTGGTTGAAGTTCCGATGGGAATGACAATTCACGACATTGTGTTCAAACTCGGAGGCGGAATTCAAGATGGGAAAGAATTTAAAGCCGTTCAACTCGGCGGACCTTCCGGAGGTTGTATTCCCGCAAATCTTGACAATACAATTGTAGATTACGATTCTGTTAATGCAACCGGAGCAATTATGGGTTCCGGTGGAATGGTTGTTATGGACGAATCAACCTGTATGGTTGATATGGCTCGCTTTTTTCTTGATTTCACACAAAAAGAGTCTTGCGGGAAATGTACTTTTTGTCGCATAGGAACAAAAAGAATGCTTGAGATTCTTACAAAAATAACCGAAGGAGAAGGACAAGAAGGAGACATTGAAAAATTGGAAGAATTATCATATCAAATTAAAGACGGTTCTTTATGCGGACTCGGACAAACAGCTCCGAACCCTGTTCTTACGACTATAAAATATTTCAGGCACGAATATGAAGCACACATAAAAGAAAAAAGATGCCCTGCTGCAAATTGTACAAAACTGCTGACCTATGAGGTTATTTCCGATTTATGTACCGGCTGTACAGCTTGTGCCGTAAATTGCCCGACTGATGCAATCGACGGAGAACGAAAAGAAATTCATTTTATCAGACAAGATGCTTGTATAAATTGCGGAATGTGCTTCTCAAAATGTAACTTTGATGCAATTAAAGTGTATTAGTTTCTTATTCTGAAATAAATAATTCAATTAAAAAAATCAATCAAAAAGATATGTCCGAAGTAAAATTAACCATTAACGGAAAACAATATAAAGCTGAAAGCGACAATTCAATTTTAGATGTTGCTTATAAAAATAATATCGAGATTCCTACTTTATGTCACGACCCTCGTCTTGAACCTTATTCATCATGCTATGTTTGTGTGGTTGAAGTTGAAGGAATGAGAGGTTTACAACCTGCTTGCTCAACAAAAGTTTTGGACGGAATGAAAATTGAAACAAATAACCAAAAAGTCAGAACATCTCGAAAAACAGCCTTGGATTTATTAGTGAGTGACCATTATGCATCATGTATCGCTCCTTGTAAAGCAACTTGCCCTGCCGGTGTTGATGTTCAAGGATACATTGCTCTTATTGAAAAAGGCATGTACAGTGCTGCCGTTAAACTTATTAAAGAAGTTAATCCTTTACCTGCAATTTGCGGACGTGTTTGTGTTCGACCTTGCGAAGTTGCATGCAACAGAAATTATATGGATGAAGATGCTGCTGTCGGAATTGATTATATGAAAAGATTTGTAGCTGATTTTGATTTAGAATCGGAAGAACACTACAAACCGGAAATTGCTGCAAGCACAGGAAAAAAAGTTGCAATAATAGGAGCAGGACCGGGAGGACTATCCGCAGCGTATTTTTTACAACAAAAAGGACATCAAGTTGATATTTTCGAAGGAAACAACCATGCAGGCGGGTGGTTACGCTACGGTATTCCGGAATACCGATTACCGAATGATTTGCTCGACAAAGAAATCTCAACAATTACAGAACTCGGAACAAATATTTTCCTGAATAAAAAACTAGGAGATAATTTATCTTATGAAGAAATAAATAAAGAATATGATGCTACAATTCTCACAATAGGTTCACAAAGAGGAACATTACTTCGTGCAGAAGGCGAAGATGCCGATGGTGTATTTTCCGGAATTGACTTTTTAAGAAATATGGAACAAACCGGCCAACGCTATGACTTCTCTGGTAAAACAGTAGCCGTTGTAGGTGGAGGGAATACTGCTATGGACTGTTGCAGAACTTCGCAAAGATGCGGAGCCGAGAAAACATATATCATATACAGACGTACAGAAAAAGAAATGCCGGCAAATCCGATTGAAATTCACGAAAGCAAACTGGAAGGTGTTGAATATATGATTTTAACAAATCCGACCAAAGTTAATCAAACCAAAGACGGAAAAGTAAAATCAATGACCTTAATCAAAATGGAACTCGGAGAACCTGATGCATCAGGAAGAAGGCGACCTGTTCCGATTGAGGGTTCTGAATTTGATTTGGAAGTTGATTATATCTTGGCTGCAATCGGTCAAAAAACAGAAATTAACTTTTTAGATGATATTAATAAATTTACTGCAAAAGGAGAACTGAAACCAAATAAATGGGGCGATATTGACGCAGACAGAGAAACGTTACAAACAGGCATCCCGAATGTATTTGCAGCAGGCGACGGAGTTACGGGAGCAGCTACAATCATTGAAGCTATCGCACAAGGTAAAACGGCATCTTTAAGTTGCCATCAGTATCTTTCAGGAGAAGAAATTAAGCCCGAACCAAAAGAATTTTTAAGTAAAAAAACAAATTTTAAAACATTATCGGCAAAGGACTTTCAAGGGAAATTTGAGAATCAAGAAAGAATTGAAATGCCCGTTCTTGAAGAAAATAAAAGAATGAACTTTAAAGAAGTTGAACTGGGCTACGATGAAGAAACAACTTTACAAGAAGCACAAAGATGTTTTGAATGCGGTTGTCAGGAGTATTTTACTTGTGACCTAAAACAACATTGCACAGAGTACGGTGCGGAGCAAGATCGTTATTCAGGAGATTTCCACGAACGACCTGTTGATTTTTCACATCCGTATATTGAAATTGACAATAATAAATGCATTCTTTGCTCTCGATGTGTAAGAATTTGTGATGAAGTTGCCGGAACAACTGCTCTCGGATTGGTTGAGCGAGGGTTTGAAACATACGTTGCACCAAGCATGGGAAAATCATTAACTGATACAAATTGTGAATCTTGCGGATTATGTATTTCCACATGTCCTACAGGTGCAATAACAGAGAATTTTAAATTCAAACCGGGTCCGTTTGCTTTGGAAAGCTTTGAAACCATCAGTAATTTCGGTTCAAGCGGTGAAAAAATATCAGTAAACCACAGAGACGGTTTTGTAATGAACATTACCGGAGCAAAAGGCAAAGTAAATACCGACGGAAATATCGGCAGACAATCAAAATTCGGTTATCAATATTTTAATGATGCCTCACGAATTACCGCACCTTTATTGAAAAAAGCGGACGGCGGTTATGAAGAAATCAGTTTTGAAGATGCCCTTACCTTGATAAATGATAAAATAAAAGCCGTTAATCCTGATGAAAACGCATTTTTTGCAGGTGCACGTTTAACAAATGAAGAACAATATTTAATTAAGAAATTCGCTGTTGAAGCTGTGAATACTTCAAACATAGGAAGTTTCCATTATTTAGGACGTGGTGACGGATACGGCTACAATTCATTTAAAAATGTTCCGTTTGAGCAAATCAAAGATGCCGGGAAAATCTATATTTTCGGAGCAGAATTAAATTATGATAATCAATTTGTAAGCTTCTTAGTGAATAATGCAAAAGCCGGCTATAAAATACCTGTAGAATTGATAACAGAAGGTGAAAATCGTTATGCATATAAGGCAGACAAAACAACAACAATAAAATCATACTTTTGGTTCACAAAAGCTGTAACAGCATATATTGCCGAAAAAGGTTTGCAAAATCAAATGTATATTGATGACAATACATTATTCTTTGACGAATATAAAGGAAATCTGAAAAGCAGTAGTTTTTATGCCGAAAAAGCAGGTGTTTCGATTGATGTCATTGCAAAATTTGCAAAAACATACAATAATGAAATGAATGCCGTATTAATCTTTTCAGAAAAATATATTTCTTCAAATTGCAGTAAGGAATTATATAATTTAGCCATGATTACAGGCAAACTCGGCAAAACGGCATCCGGATTAATTTCTTTAAAAGAGAAAAACAATTCGCACGGATTATTTGACAATAATTGCTTTGCAAATGATAGTTTATTTGAAGGTTTAAACAACAATTCCTTTAAAAATCTTTTTATTTTCGGAGAAGACCCGATAGGATGTGCAATTAATTCCGGTGCAATGACAAATATGTTAAAAGTTGATTTTATTGTTGTACAAGATTATTTTATGACTGATACGGCAAAAACAGCGGATTTAATATTACCGGCAAGTATGCCGACAGAAACAGGCGGAAGTTTTACCAACACACAACGTGTATTACAAACTTTTGAAGCCGGGTTTGATGCAGAAACAGAACTCTCAAATAATGAGCAATTAATTGAGAGTTTAAAAACATTCGGAATTAACGGACTAAACTCACAAGAAGATATTTTCTTGGAAGCAGCAAAACACCTTCCGAAGTATGATAATAAAATGTTATTCAATATTACTGAAAATGACAATTTTAACAGACTGTTCGACTTTGGTTGTGATTATGTAAATAAAAAATTTGAAGTTGAATTTAAAAATTGCTTAAAAAAATAAAAACATATTTAATAATTTACTTAAATCCGGGAAAAAATGAAAAACAGAAGTTTAATTTTAATTATTTTTGTATTAGGAATCATTACTGTTTCTTCTTGCAAAAAAGATAAATTATTTGAACAGCCGACAATTGAAATTACAGGCTATACACTTAAAGAACTTCCCGGTGAATATACTTACTTGGAAATAGATATGATTGTTACAAATAATGACGACAGAGATGCTCACATTAAAGACGTGGAATATCAAGTTGAAATTGAAGGGGTTACATCTGAAACAGAAAAGCAAACTATAGATAAAGAAATTTCGGACACTCCTCTTGAACTCACGCTTCCTTTAACACTACTGACAAATGATGCCGTTAAGCTTTTAGCAAAGTTAGACGCAGGAGAACAATTAAATTATACAGCAACAGGAACATTTCATGTTGATGACCCCATATTAAAACTTTTTGATCTTCCTATTGATGTAACAGGTACTGCAAATGTTGAAGCAGGATTTGAAGATTTCTATGAACAACCCGAAGTAACGGTTGATAATATATCCGTAAAATACACGGGAACAAATAAAGCAGGAGCAACATTTGATTTTGATGTTGCATGCACCGTTCAAAACATGGATTCTCGCGGAATAACAATAGATGAAGTTGAATATGTCGTTTATATTGAAGGCATCAAATCAGTAACTCACCTTTATTCAGATTCTTATTCATCTGAATTTTCGATAGCAGGAAACGGAACAGAATCTCTTAATCTTCCCGTAACTTTAAATCTTAATTCCGAAGACGGCACAACACTTGCCCAAGCAATAGAAAGCGGAACAATTAACTATTCTGTTGAAGGAACTTTTCATGCCGTAAAAGTTGACGGCACAACTGTTGATTTTGTATTACCGCTTTATGTTACGGGAAATGTATCTGCCGATGTTGTAAGTAATCTTTTTCAACAACCTACAATTGAAATAACAGGCTATACACTTTTAGAGTTGCCGGGTGAATTTACTAATTTAGAAATAGCCATGATTGTAACCAACAATGACATAAGAGAGGCATTTATTAAAGATATAGAATACCAAGTAGATATAGAAGGAGTTATATCCGAAACTGAACAAGTTGTCATAAACCAAACTTTACTTACGGACACTCCTTTAAATCTGACTTTACCGTTAACTTTATTAACAACAGATGCTTTACAACTGCTTACAATATTAGATGCAGGGCAATCTTTGAACTATCATGCAACCGGAGTATTCCATGTTGACGAACCTGTTTTAGATTTATTTGACCTTCCCGTTGATATTACCGGAACAGCATCGGTAGATGTCGGTTTTGAAGACTTCTATGAGCAACCTGAAACAACAGTAAACAGCATTAACGGAAGCTATACAACAAGCGGTTTTCCCGTTCCTGTAAGTTATACTTTTGATTTAGATGTAAATTGCGACATTCAAAACATGGACAGTCGTGATGTTATTATTGATGAGGTTGAATATGTTGTTTATGTTGAAGGAAAACAATCTGAAACACACCTGTACTCTGACACATACTCGACAGACCTGTCTATAGCCGGAAACGGGACAGTATCATTAACGTTGCCTGTATTATTAATATTAAACTCAACGGAAGGACTCCAACTTGCACAAGCGTTATTAGACGGTTATGCAGATTATGTAATCGAAGGAACTTTTCATGTTATTAATGCTGACGGAACAGCAGCTGACTTTGTATTGCCGTTATACGATGAGGGAACGGTACCCGCATCTGTTGTTGCCGGAAAATAAACTACTTTATTTTAAGTTAAAAAGACAAAAACATAATTATTAAACTGTTTTTGTCTTTTTTTCTTTTGCTTTATTCTTGAATAATAAAATCTCTATTATTCAAGAACACAACAATATAAATTCATCTCTTTTTTTCTTTTAACTTTTTATTAACACTTGATAATTGTATTGTCTTATTTCCTATTTTTACAAACTCTGGTTTTCAACTTAACAAAAACACATATTATGCCTGAATTTACTCATTTACACCTACATACACAATATTCTCTGTTAGACGGAGCATCCTCCGTTCCTAAATTAATTAAAAGAGTAAAAGAATCAGGAATGAAATCCGTTGCCATAACAGATCACGGAAATATGTTCGGTGTAAAGTCTTTTCACAAAACGGCAATAAAAGAAGGAGTAAAACCTATATTGGGTTGTGAAGTATATGTTGCAAAAGAATCTCGATTCAGAAGAGACAAAGAAAAAGATAAAAAATCAGATCATCTTATAATTTTAGCAAAAAACCAAATTGGATATCAAAATCTAATAAAACTTGTAAGCTACGGATATATGGAAGGGTTTTACAGAAAACCCAGAATAGACATGGAAATATTAGAAAAATATTCAGAAGGCTTAATTGTATCCTCTGCATGCCTTGCCGGTTCCGTGCCGAGAGCAATAATGAATGATAATATAAACGAAGCAGAAAAACAAGCATTAAAATACAAAGAAATTTTTGGGGAAGATTATTATCTCGAAATGCAAAGACATGAAACAGGAAACCCGGAAAAAGATAAAAAAACATTATTTTTACAAGAATTGGTTAATAAAGAGATAGTAAAAATTTCTGAAAAAACCGGTATTAAATATATTGCAACTAATGATGTTCATTTCATAAACAAAGAAGATGCAGCCGCACATGATATATTAATCGCACTAAGCACGGGAAAAGATTTGGACGACCCTACACGGATGCAATATTCAGGAGAAGAATACTTAAAAACACCCGAACAAATGTCTGAATTATTTGCAGAATATCCTGATGCAATTACAAATACAAAAGAAATTGAAGATAAAATTGAAACTTATGATTTAAACAGAGAACCGATAATGCCTGAATTTCAACTTCCGGAAAATTTTAAATCCGAAGCAGAATATTTAAAACACGTAACTTATGAAGGGGCAAAAAAACGCTGGACTGATTTAACTGACGAAATAAAAGAACGAATTGATTTCGAACTCGATACAATTATCGGAATGGGATTTCCCGGTTATTTCCTAATTGTTTGGGATTTTTTGAAAGCTGCAAGAGAAATGGGCGTTTCAGTCGGACCGGGTAGAGGATCGGCAGCAGGTTCCGTTGTTGCATACAGTCTTGAAATTACTGATATCGACCCGCTCGAGTACGGTCTTCTTTTTGAGCGTTTCCTTAATCCCGACAGAATTTCAATGCCGGATATTGATATTGATTTTGACGAAGACGGACGAGAAAAAATATTAGACTGGGTTGTAGAAAAATACGGAGAAAAACGTGTTGCAAATATTATCACTTTCGGTTCAATGGCAGCTAAATCTTCGATAAGAGATGTGGCTCGTGTTTTAAGACTTCCTCTTCAAGAAGCAGACAGAATTGCAAAACTTATTCCTGAAAGACCGGGAATAACACTGGAAAAAGCCTTTAAAGAAGTTGAAGAATTAAAAAAAGAATTAGACTCTGAAGACCCGCTAATCAGAAAAACTTTAAATTTTGCCCAAATCCTTGAAGGTTCTGTCAGGCATACCGGTGTACATGCTTGCGGTATTATAATAGGAAAAGATGATTTAGAAAATTATGTACCTTTAAGCAACGCAAAAGATTCCAAATTAAAAGCAACACAATACGACGGAAAACACGTAGAAGACATTGGTTTATTGAAAATGGACTTCTTAGGTTTAAAAACACTTTCAATAATAATGGATGCCTTAAAAAACATTAAACATTCTGCCGGTGTTGAACTTGATATTGACAATATTCCGTTAAATGACGAAAAAACCTTTAATCTTTACGCAAAAGGAGAAACTACCGGTGTTTTTCAATTTGAATCCGACGGAATGAAGAAGCATTTAAAAAACTTAAAACCAAACCGCTTCGAAGACTTAATTGCAATGAATGCTTTATACAGACCGGGACCGATGGAATATATTCCTGATTTTATTGCCAGGAAACACGGCAAACAACATATTGTATATGATTTGCCTGAAATGGAAGAACTTTTGAAAGAAACATACGGTATCACGGTTTATCAAGAACAAGTGATGTTGCTTTCTCAAAAACTTGCAGGTTTTACAAAAGGACAAGCAGACTCTCTTCGTAAAGCAATGGGTAAGAAAATAATATCCATGATGGAAGAGTTAAAAGTAAAGTTTTTTGACGGTTGTAAAGCAAACGGACATGATGAAAAAAAAGTTACAAAAATATGGACAGATTGGGAAAAATTTGCCAGCTATGCCTTCAACAAATCGCATTCAACATGCTATGCATATATTGCCTATCAAACAGCATATTTAAAAGCACATTATCCTGCTGAATTTATGAGTGCAATCTTAGGAAGAAACCTCAATGACATAAAAAAAGTTTCATTCTTTTTAACTGAAACAAAACGTATGGGCATTGAAGTTTTGCTGCCTGATGTTAATGAAAGTTTTTCAATGTTTATCGTAAATAAAAAAGGACAAATACGATATGGCTTAGGAGGAATTAAAAATGTGGGAGGAGCTGCCGTTGACGATATAATTAAAGAACGAGAAAGAAACGGCAAGTACAAAAGTTTTATTGACTTTATTGAACGAGTTAACCTTTCTTCCGTTAATAAAAGAACTATTGAAGCATTAGTTACTGCCGGAGCTTTTGATGATGTTGATAATTTAAAACGAAACCAATATTTTAAAAGCAATAACGGAAGTGACTTAACTTATATCGAAGAATGTATAAAATTCGGCGGAAAGTTCCAAAATGGAGGAGTTGAAAATCAAGCAAGTATCTTCGGAGAAGAAACTATTGAAATAAAAAGACCGGAAGCTCCCCAAGCAGAAGAATGGTCAAGACTTCATCGTTTAAAACTTGAAAAAGAAATTATCGGAATTTATTTATCTGAACATCCGTTAGATGCATACAAATTAGAAATTGGAACATATTGTAATACCGAAGTTTCACAATTAGCTGATTTACCTTCTTTAAAAGGCAAAGAAATTAATATTGCAGGAATTATTACGGAAGTATTTAACGGAACTACTAAAACAGGGAAAGCATACGGAAGCATTACTCTTGAAGGTTACAGTTCTTCTCACAGAATTTACCTTTTCGGAAAAGATTACATAACTTTTAAGAATTATTTTACAAAAGACCTTTCCGTATTGATTAGAGGACGTGTTCAGCCAAGATATAAACCCAAAGATGATAACGACGTAGAATTTAAAATTAATGAAATTGAACTGTTATCGGAAGCAAAAGACAAAATGATAAAAGCACTTACAATTACAGTTCCTCTCGAAAATATTTCTGACACATTTATTGAAAATATAATTGAGTTAACAGAAAAATATAAAGGAAAAACAATGTTAAACATAAATGTTGTTGAAAAAGAAAAAGGATTCAGTTTAAATCTATTTTCCAGATCGAAGCATATAAAAGTAAATCAAATGTTATTGTCAGATTTAAACAAAATGATTGATATTAATATTAAGTTAAACTGACAGTTTTTCTAAATATATTTACAAAAGAAAAAAATAAATCATATCTTTATTCTCAAAAATATGAACAATGCTTATTGTTTTCGGTTCATCTGAGAAACACAAAGAAATAACAAACATTGATTTTAAACCTGACTTTTGTCCGTATTGCAAAACCGAGCTTAAAGTTATGGAAATTTCTCGTTATTTTTCATTTATGTATTTCATAAATTTTAAAACAGAGACATTAGTTCTACTTTACTAAGTTAAAATTTCCTGTTTTTCAGCTTGTTTCCTGTAATTTAGGTCAATATCGTATTTTCTTTTCTTGTGTCTTTTTTCCATTTGTTCAAGTCTAATTTCGACATCTTTTTTTGT
>JAKISF010000047.1 GCA_021648725.1 Bacteroidales bacterium
TTATCAAATAAAATCAGCGATATTAATAGCTTGTATAATTTGTTCTAAATTAACAATTTACAATCAAACTAACAACTTTTTTTCATTATTTCGAGCATTTTTTTAACTTCGTAAAGTAGAATTAATACAAATTTTATCTAATTAAGAAATATAAGAAAAAAAAATCAATACTTATTTACTTATTCCTCGTTGCTGTTCTTTGAAAATTTAAGACTATTAAAAATTTTCACGGAATTATTGTTCTTCCGATAATATAATATATATAATTGGTTTATCATAAAAAAGAACTACTTTTGCGGTCTTATCAAAAAAAAAATTCATGCAAAATTTTGAAGAAACGGGTATTAACTCGCAAATAATTAAAGCCATTGCAGAACTCGGCTTTGAAAAACCTACACCTATTCAAGAATTAACAATACCGCATTTACTTGAAAGCAATAAAGATTTAGTTGCATTGGCTCAAACAGGAACAGGAAAAACAGCTGCTTTTTCTCTGCCTATATTAAATCAAATAGACTCAGAAACAGGGAAAACACAAGCGTTAATTCTTTCTCCTACCAGAGAATTATGTATTCAAATAAGTAATGATATAAAAGCATATTCAAAATATTTGAAAAATATAAGAATTGCAACAATTTACGGCGGTGCAAGTGCCGACAAGCAAATTGCCGAACTTAAAAAAGGTTGCCAAATTGTTGTAGGAACTCCCGGTCGTGTTCTTGATATGGTAAAGCGTAAAAAATTAAAAGTAAATAATATAAGTTACCTTATCTTAGATGAAGCAGATGAAATGCTTGACATGGGTTTTAAAGATGAACTTGATGCAATTTTAGAAACAACACCTGACGACAAGCAAACATTACTTTTCTCTGCAACAATGCCTAAAGAAATTGCAAAAATTGCAAGAAAATATATGAATGATGTGGAAGAAATTGCCGTAGGAGACAAAAATAAGGGAGCAGAAAATGTTAATCATCAATATTATTTAACAAAAGCAAAGGACAGATTTAAAGCTTTGAAACGTATTATTGATTCTCATCCTCAAATATACAGTATTGTTTTTTGCAGAACAAGAAGAGATACAAAAGAGGTTGCCGATAAATTAATTGAAAGCGGTTATAATGCAGAAGCACTTCACGGTGATTTATCACAAGCACAAAGAGATTATGTGATGAACCGTTTCAGAACAAAACATATGCAAATATTAGTAGCAACCGATGTTGCTGCCAGAGGTTTGGACGTTGAAAGTTTAACACATGTTATTAATTATAATATTCCGGAAGAACCGAAAATATATATTCACAGAAGCGGAAGAACAGGAAGAGCAGGAAAAACAGGAATTTCAATTTCATTAATCCATTCAAGAGAATTATTTCGCCTTCGTAATATTGAAAAAACAATCGGCAAAAAAATTGTCAGAAAAATGATTCCCGGAGGAAAAGAAATATGTGAACGACAATTATTTGACCAAATTGATAAGATAGAAAAAATAGAAGTTGATAAAGCTCAGATTGATCCGTTTATGGATGTTATTTATAAGAAATTAGAATGGTTAAGTCGTGAAGAATTAATCGACCGTTTTGTTTCTGTTGAATTCACAAGATTCCTGTCGTATTATAAAAATGCTCCGGATTTGAATATTGATGAAAACGCAAAGGATGAAAGAGATGACAAAAGAGGAAAAAGACGTCAACGTGACGGTGATTTCTCAAGATTCTTTATTAATATCGGTTCTAAGAAGAAACTTTCGCCGACTAAATTAATGGGACTGATTAATGAAACAACCAGAAAAAGAGATATTCAAATAGGTAAAATTGATATAATGGACAGTTTTTCTTTTTTTGAAGTTGACAGCTCGTTTGAAAAAGAAGTTTTGGCTGCTTTTACAGATTATAAATATAAAGGAATGAATGTTACGGTTGAACTTTCAAAAGAAAAAAAGTCAAGCGGGGAAAACAGAGGCGGTTCTAAAAAAAGAAGTTATTCTAAGAGAAAACCGGACAGAAGAAAAAGAAAACGATAAAATCATAAAACAAATTAGTTTAAAATAAAGAGATAGGCATTGCTTATCTCTTTTTATTTAATAATTTTGCTCTTAAACTAAATATTTTAAAAACATTTATTTATATTTGTCATACTTCAAAATTCACAAAAGAAAAATTTAATATTATGGAAATAAGCAAACTTACAAATGAAGATAAAGTTTTTATCAGAACTATTTTTAAAGAAATGCGTGAAAAAACAAACAATTTTGCAATTGAAAGAGACTTTGTAATGTCGAATGCTCAGTTGTTTACATTTTTAAGTAATGCTCCCGCAGCTTTAGCAATTGCAAGTGACGGAACAGTTGATACTGAAGAAATTGCAGCATTAGAAAAACTATCTCGTTCAATAGATGTATATATAACTGTAAGTATAGAACTTATGGAAATGATGGCTGTTGCATTCGAACCTGAAAATGTAATGTCAAATGAAGAATTTAATATGCGAGTAGGTTCTGAACTTTTATTTTTAAGCCGTAATATGCAAAAATATGAGGAGAACTTTATTGCTGCTATAAAAGCATTATTAACATTTGATTTTAATCCTGAAAAAGACGGTTCGTTAACTTCTTCTTTCAGTATGCTTATGAATACAATGATTGAAAATAATGTAAGTAAAAATAAAGAAGCAGAATTGAAAAAAATGAATGAATTTAAAGCTAAAATCGGTATTGCTTCATAATCATTTAAGATTTAGATATTATAAACTCCGAATTATTTAAACTTATTCGGAGTTTTTTCTTTTTATAAACCGTAATTATTTAAAAATTTATACTTTCGCAATCTGTTTAGTTTCATATTAACAGTTAAACAATCTAAAAAAAATAATTTAAAAAAATAAAAATGTATCCTACTTTAAGCGAATTTTTAAAAGATGTTTTCGGAATAGATATTCCTTTACCGGTTCAATCATACGGGCTTTTTGTTGCAATTGCTTTTCTTGTCGGAATTTGGATAATGATAAAAGAAATGAAGAGAAAAGAAAAACAAGGGCTTTTTACGGCATCCGAAAAAAAAGTATTTGTAGGTGCTCCCGCAAAACCTAAAGATTTAATAATATCAGGGATTGTAGGTTTTATTATCGGTTACAAATTACTTGACATAGTATTAAGATATTCACTTTTTGTTGATAATCCCGGTGATTTTATTCTTTCAACCGACGGAAATTTTATAGGAGGAATTTTAGGAGCCGGACTGTCAATATTTTTTACATGGAGAGATAAAGAAAAACAAAAATTAGATAAACCCCTTTGGGAAACAAAAAATGTATTTCCGCATGAACTTGCCGGGCATATTTTATTTATTGCAGGTGTTGTAGGTTTGCTCGGAGCAAAAATATTTCATAATTTAGAAAATTGGGACGATTTAGTTGCAGACCCGATAGGAGCATTGCTTACTTTCAGCGGACTGTCATTTCTGGGCGGTCTGATACTTGGCGGTGTTGCAATAATATGGTTTTTGAAGAAAAGAAAAATTAGTGTAATACATTTTGCCGATGTTGCCGCAATTGTTTTGCCCTTAGGTTATGCAATAGGAAGATTGGGATGCCAAGTTGCCGGCGACGGCTGTTGGGGTGTTTATAACGAAGCATTTGCAAACCCGGGTACAATACCTGCCGCAGCATACGAATTAGGACATGTTGCATCTTTTGCACCGCCTGAATGGTTAAGCTTTTTACCTGATTGGTTATTTGCATACAGCTATCCTCATAATATTAACAATGAAGGCATTTTAATGGCAAATTGCACATGGGAACATTGCCACGCCCTTGCAGCTCCTGTTTTTCCTACTCCTTTGTATGAAACAACAATGATGCTTATTGTTTTCTTCATACTTTATAAAATAAGAAAGAAAATTAAAATACCGGGAATGTTATTTACGATATATTTTATTTTTGCCGGTCTTGAACGCTTTCTTATTGAAAAAATAAGAGTAAACAACATTTATAAAATCGGAAATATTGAAATAACACAGGCTGAACTTATTTCATCGTTTATGATGATAATAGGAATTGCAGCCGTTATTTACCTTCTTAAAAATAAGGAAAAGATGATTGCAAAATTCGGAAATTCTGCTGAAGTATAGAGAAAATTGTGTATATACTATTGTTGGGCATCATACTGAGCCAACCGCACATTTTACACATTTGTTTTTTTGCCTACGCTCAATATCCAACGCTAAAAAAATAAAAGAGTAAATTTTTCCACGCTCAAAGAAAAATTCAAAAAAAAACATTATATTTGACCAGAATTAGTCAAGTCTAAATTTGGTAAAATGACACTTGGACAAAAAATAAAAGAATTAAGAGAATCTACAGGAATGTTTCAGAGACAGCTTGCTGCAATACTTGAAATCGGAGACGGCTTTTTAAGTAAAGTTGAAAGTGACCAAAAAGCCTTAAAGCGTGAACACCTAAAAACAATAAGCAATACATTCAATTGCTCTTTTTCGGAATTAGAAGCTTTGTGGATTGGCTCGAAAGTTTATGACATCGTTAAAGACGAAAAAGAAGGGATGAACGCACTGAAAGTTGCTGAAGAACAAATGAAATACGAGAAGAAATAATAAATGAAATATCAACTATATAAAAAGGATAGAAAAGAAGTTGTTCCTGTTAAAGAGGTTAAACTTAATAAACTTGCAAGAGTCAAACTCAACGAGATTTTTGAAAAAAGAGTTGAATTGAGAATACCAAGTAGATTTATTGAAGATTGGGAAGAAGTTGCATTATTTCATTCAAAAGGAGATGTTGAAAGAGCAAATGCAATTCTATTTCCTAAAGAGAAATCAGCTTTTGCTTTGAATAATAGTTTAAATGATTTTACTGCTAAAGAATGGTTACCTGAAACAATAACGGTCTTTAGTCAAAAAGGATTAGGTGCTGGCAATAAAAATGCACAAATAGAAAAACAGCATCCTGCCCCTTTTTCTTTTCAGGATGTTGGCAAACTTATTCAATTTTTTTCTAAAGAAAATGACAAAGTTCTTGACCCATTTTCAGGAGTTGCATCAACTGTAAAGGCTTGTGTATTCTATAACAGAGTTGGCTATGGAATAGAATTAAACCCTAAATATCACGATTTAGGACTGCAACGAATTGAATTAGAAATTCCAGATGATTTTCCTCTAAAGAACAAGCAAATTTTAATAAATGGAAATAGTCAAAAAGAGATTAAAAAGTTTAAAAAAAATCAATTTGACTTTATTGTAACAAGTCCACCATATTGGGACATTTTAGAAACCGTTGACCATAAAGGTAAAGAGCGGATTGATAATGATTTAGACCATAAGTATAGTGAGGATAATGAGGACCTTGCAAATATTGAAGATTATGACAAATTCTTATCAACACTTACAAAGTTTTTCAACGATTGTTCAAAGCCTCTAAAGCCTAAAAAGTATATGTGTGTAATTGTTAGCGACTTTAGAAAAAAAGAAAAATACTATACATTTCACGCAGATTTAGCGAATGCATTGGAGAAAAAAGGAAATTTTGTATTAAAAGGAATTAGAATATTATACCAAAGGCATAAAAGTATTTATCCTTACGGTTATCCTTTTTCATTCGTTCCAAATATGCACCATCAAAACGTTTTAATTTTCCAAAATATCAAGAAAGATGATTGAGATAAACAAAATACATTACGGAGACTGTATCAAGCAAATGCAGAAATTAGAAAACGAATCTATTGATTTAATAATCGCTGACCCACCTTATAATTTAAACAAGGATTTTGGAAATTCTTCTGATAATTGGAATGATGTAGATGGTTGGATTAAATGGTCAAAAAAATGGCTTGATGTAGCAATTACAAAATTAAAACCAACAGGTTCAATTTTCATTTATGGTATACACCATTATTTATGTCATCTTCACGTTTATCTTTATCAAAAAGATTTAAAATACAGAAGGCAAATAATTTGGCATTATGAAAACAGCTTTTCTGGTTATAAAAATTCGCCTTCGGCAAATTACGAACCAATACTTTGGTTTTCAAAAACAGATGATTACACGTATCATCAAATAAGAGAGCCATACAAAAGCACAGAAAGATTAAAAAATAAAATAACCAAAAACGGAAAAGTTTGGACACCACATCCAGATGGGAAACATGCTGGAGATGTATGGAATATTCCGGTTTTAGCAGGAAATAGATTTGCGAATGAAAAAGTCGACCATCCAACACAAAAACCATTAGCCATTTGCGATAGAATTATAAAACATTTCTCAAATGAAAATGAGTTAGTTCTAATTCCTTTTGGTGGTTCTGGTAGTGAATGTGTTAGTGCTCTAAAAAACAATAGAAACTTTATTGCATTCGAAAAAAACAGAGACTACATTAAAATTGCAAATAATCGCTTGAAAGGTTTAAATATCAATAATCAAATTGAGATAGAAATTAATATGAGATAGAAATTAATATAAATGGTATATTAGCAGAAATTTAATTCCTGTTAATCAATGAAAAATTTTCCTCATCAATTTAATGACCTTACCAAAATATTTAACGCCTTATTAACTATAAAACAGCTGATAGATGAAGAAACAGCCCTAAAAGACGAAAATTTTGGAGAACTTTTAACAAGAAACTTAATCTACACATATAGAGATAAAACACTATCTGTTGATGAATTTCTTGCTTTGGAAGAAGGAAAACCAAAAGCAAATAGAGGTTACTTAACAGTTGCGAGAGATATTAGACGTTTATTTGAGCTTCTTGGTTTTTTAACTGTTTTCGAAGATAAGTCTGGAACTTTAAGTTCACAGGCAATACAGTTGCTTGCTTCACCAAATGAAGAAATAAAAAAAGAATTGTGGAAAAATTCATTTTTACAATTAGGTTTAGAAGGAACAGATGGAGAAATAAGTCATCCTTATAGAATCTTACTTAAACTTGTCCAAGATAAACCTGGAATAGAGACAAAAAAATTAATGCTGGCTCTTGAAGCGGAAAATGATTCAATTGAAGAATATGAGAGGATTATTGACCTTTCCGAATCATCAATAGAAGAAATTCTTGAATCTACAGGAACTTCTGAATCAATGGCGAGAAATGCTGTTAAAATTCTTCCCGGAATTGCAGAACAATTAGGAGATATTGCAAGAAGAGGAAATAATGCTTTTCCAATAGGTAGAGTTGTTATTACAGAAGATGAAATTTCTACAGAAATACCACCTGAAGCAACAAATGCAGAAGGAGTTCCATATTCGCAATACAGACCTGTAACTTCAGGTACAATTGCGGTTGACCCAATTTTTAATACAATTTCATCCGTAAGTATAGATTATACAGAATCAATTAGAATTCGTCAGAAACGTTTAGCACAACATCAAGAAATTGTAAGACAACTTGGACTGTTCTGTGAAGAAAAAGCATTTGAACTTTATGAAGGAAAGTTCGATTGTTTGTCTACAATGGAAGAAACAGCTTTAGTTTTTGAAATTAAAACTATTTTAAGTTCCATGTCTGACCAAGAAAAGCAGACAATTAAAGGAGTTGGGCAGCTTAAGTACTATAAGTTTTCAATTGTCAACAAACAAATGGAATACGAGGACATAAAAGAATTTTTAGTCTATTCTCAAAAACCACAATTTTGTTTAATTGAATTTTGTACAGCTGAAAATATAAAAGTTGTTTGGTTGGAAGATGGAACGTTTAGAATTTATGATTCTGTTTCGAATGAGGATATTGATTTTGAACCTTTAGATTTTGTATAAAAAGTCAACGCTTAAAGCTATACACATTTGCAATCTCTCAAGCCAACGCTCAAGCCAAAATTGCAAAAGAGTATGTCTTTGCCAACGCTTTCAACAGAATGGAAAATAAAGTACGAAAACACAACAACGTGTATAAATCATTGGGCAATAAGTGGTTAAATGGAATTTATAGATATAAATAAACATTACAGTAAACTGAAAATGAAGTGATTTGAAATGCCCAACGCTTCATACACAAACTGTCCCCAATGCCAAAATATCTAGGATACCTGTTAGAATAATCATTTTTCACTGAAAAAAGCAATATAAACAGCATTTTTTTTAATCTTTTTTAAACTGATATAATCCGGATGATATTCTCCATTAATATACATATCCGTTTGGTCGCAATAATGCTTGCTTGCAGGTATTCCGCTTACTCCTGTCGGTATAATGCTGTATGATTCATCATAGTTTGCAGTATTATATATATGTCTGTGAGATGCACCGTGATTTGCAATATAAGGGTCTTTAAAATCATAAGAATACGGACTTACGGTATGATAACTTCCGCCCGCTCTTAATGTTCTGTTTAAATTAAATGCAAAATCTAACATTTTAACTTTTCCCAAAGGTTGTATTAATGCTAATTTATGAATATCTCCCCATTTAGTTTCTGTAATATTTTTACTGTATTTTTCTTTAAATTCGGGAATCAGTTCTTTAAAAGATTTTTGTATAATATCTTCTAATGTTTCGGTTTCTTTTGTGTTAACATCATCACACCATACTGAACCTTCATTTTTTATTACTTTATCTGTTAAATAGTTAGTCAGTAAATCCATTTTTAGAAATTCTTCATATAATGTATCTCCCATTTCGTCTTTCATAATATTTTTGCTGAAAATAATATAATATTCTTCAAAAATTAAAGGAGCAACTTCGTCTTTTGAATATACATTATCCCAATTTTTCAATAAATCAAAAGCTTTCTGCTCATCCGACGTTAATTTTTTCATATTTTTAACATACTTTAAAATAACAGGTTTCATATCATCTGTTAATACGGAATGTTGGTCGTTTTGCATCTTTTTAAAATCATCAATCGATAATTTATCTTTTGCCGTCAGCATTTGTTCTATTCTGTTTGCTCTGTTAGGAAGGTCAAACCATTCGCTTATATAGTAAGGGGAATCATTGCCTGTTGTTCTGTTGTTTGCCGAAAATACATATCCGCATTCGGGGTTATATATGTAGGGCAAAGAATCAAACGGAACAAAACTGTTCCAATCATAAAGGCTTGTGTCACCGGGGAAAAATAAATATCCGGGTGCTTTTCTTTCAGGAATTCCGGCACAACACTGTATTCCTATGTTGCCTTTTGTATCTGCATAAGCAATATTCTGACTTACAGATTTAAAACTGCTCACGGCATCTCTGAATTCTGTCCAATTTTTAGCCCTGTTAAGCATATAAACGGCTCGAAGTTCATTACTTCGTTCATTTCCTATCCAGTGCATTGAAATACTGTTGTTTTCAATTTCTTTAAATTCATTTATTATCGGTCCTCTGTGCGTAAAACGAATTTCCTTTTCAACAGGTTTCTCTTCTCCTTTGACATTAATAAGTTCTTTTCTTACTTCCATATCTTTCCATTCTCCGTCATATTTATATTGATTTTTATTATCAGGATTAATTTTTTCTATATAAAAATCTGCTCCGTCCAGCATAACATTCGTCATTCCCCAAGAAATATCGGCATTATGCCCTGCAATAACAAAAGGTTGCCCGGGTAAAATTACACCCGTAACATCAAGTTTTCCTTCAACATGTTGGTGTATTTGCGACCAAATACCGGGAACCATTAATCCGAGGTGCATATCATTTGCAAAAATAGGCATTCCGGTAGTGCTTTTTTTACCTGCAACAACCCAATTGTTACTTGCTCTGAATACAGGAGGAGCAATCTTATTAATTTTACGAATACTTGATATTAGATTAGTATCGACAAGTATTTCGTTAAGTTCAAAGTCGGGGTAAACTTGTGTTTTCTGTAAAGATAAATCAGGTAATAATTCTTTAAATTTTGCCTCACTTACTTTATTTCTTACTTTATAAATAATTGACTCTGTTCCCCACCCCGTTTCAAGATTCCAAGCCATGTAACCTATTAAGTTTAAGGAATGTATCGGCTTCCATTTTTCCGGTTTATACCCGAGAATTCTGAATTCAAAAGATAAATTGTCATTATAATCTTCAATATATTGATTTACGCCGTCTGCAAAATTTTCTAAAGCTTTTAACATTTCAGGGCTTATTTCTTCCAATACCATTTCAGATTTTTCGGCCATTCGCAAAGAACGAAGAATAACATCTGATTTTATCATATCCTCTCCGAATATTTCAGATAATCTGCCTTGCGTAACTCTTCTCAGTAAATCCATTTGCCACATTCTGTCTTGTGCAGAAATATATCCGGTAACTTTATATAAATCTTCTTCATTTTCGGCAAAAACATGAGGAACTCCGAAATTATCCCTGTAAACAGTAACTTCACTTTTTAAACCTTCAATTTTAACTTCTTCGTTATAATTTACTAATCCGGAACTTTTTATATTATTAATAAACATATATGCTGCAATTGCAACAATAAAAATAAACATGAATACAATAATTAAAATTTTTCTCCTCTTTTTCATGATTTTAAACTTTATGTAAATGAAAATATCATTCAAATATAAAAAAAAGCATTCTTTTTAACGAGAATGCTCTTAATTTTATTTTTTTTTAATAAAATTTACCGGGACTTTGCTTTTTTCATCGGGCAAGAACTAAATCCGAAAACTGTGTATAATCCGCAGAAACTTATAAGTGCCGTCATTAATGCAATACCTGCAACAACAAGGAATACAATTCCGAGAGTTCCTGTTACTACATCTGTAAAAAACAGAGTAACTAATATTGCCGCAATTATTATTCTTACAATTTTATCTATTTTTCCAACATTTCTTTTCATGATATTTTATTTTAATGTTATTTAATACCACAAAAATACGAGGCAATTATACCTTATCCGGTAACTTTTATCACAATCAGTTATTTTTCGGCAAATTATTTATTTTAAAGATTAATACAGAAAATTAATGAATTTATTTTAGATTTGTGTAGATATGTTAAAAATAAAAAATATTAAGCACACATGACAAATCAATCTTAACACACAAATTGTTAAATATTAACTAATTATAAAAAATTTAAACACATGAAAAAGTTATTCTTTCTGACAGCTATTCTGTTTTTATTTTCCGCATCGTTTGCACAAAAAGACAGCACCAAAACAGAAAAAGTAAAAACCGGTTTTAGTATGGGAGGTGTTCCCGTTGTTGCCTATGATGCAGATACGGGCTTTAAATACGGCGGTTTGGTAAACTTATATCATTACGGAGACGGTACTAATTATCCTAATTACAACCATTCTTTATATATGGAATGGTCAAGAACAACAAAAGGAAGCGGTATTAACAGATTAACCTATGATGCTTTAACTTTAATTCCGAAAACAAGAGTTACTTTGGATGTAGCTTATTTAACAGAGCAAGCTCTTAACTTTTACGGTTTTAACGGTTATGAATCTTTCTATAACGCAGATTTTGAAACTACAGACCATGCAGACTATATTTCAAGAATGTATTACAGGCATTCCAGAAAACTTTTTCTTACAACGCTTGATTTTCAGGGAGATATAACAGGCAAAGAACTAAGATGGCTTGCAGGTTTTGCACATTACAGAGCAACAATAGGAACAGTTGACATTGACAGGCTTAACGAAGGAAACACAGAAAACCTTTTGCCGGATACAGCCTCATTATACGACAAGTATGTTAATTGGGGAATTATTCCTGCCGACCAAGCAACCGGCGGTAATGTTACATATTTAAAAGCCGGTGTGGTATATGATACAAGAGATAATGAAGCAAATCCGAATAAAGGACTATGGTCAGAAGCTTTAATATTAAATGCTCCGGAATTTCTCGGCAATGACTACGGATATACAAAATTATTATTAACCCACAGACAGTATTTAACTTTAATTCCGGATAGATTATCATTTGCTTATCGTTTAAGTTATCAAACAAAAATTGCAGGAACAATGCCTTTTTACATGTTACCTTATGCAATTGATTCAAAAGCAACAAGAGACGGTCTCGGCGGTTCTAAAAACATAAGAGGAGTATTAAGAAACAGGGTTGTGGGTGACGGTGTAGCTTTCGGCAACTTTGAACTTCGTTCTAAATTTTTAAAAACTGTAATATTTAACCAAAACTTTTATCTCGGTTTAAATGCTTTTCTTGATATGGGAACGGTTACAAAACCCTATGAATTACCTGTTGATATAAATACATTAACTTCAGGACAACAAAATATATTAAATTATAATAATGAAGGTGTTCATATAAGTTACGGAGGCGGAATTCGATTTGTTATTAACAGTAACTTTATTATTGCTGTTGATTACGGAATGGCTGCAAAAAAAGATGACGGAACAAAAGGAATGTATATCGGGTTGAATTATTTATTTTAAAAATACACAATATTTTTGTGAATATTCCGGTTATTATATGCAAGAAACACTGCCTGCTTAAAAGGTAGTGTTTTTCTTAATTAACTTATTAATACAAATATTATTTATGAAATACCCTGATTTTTTCGATAAAGTAAAAACAATAAAAGTTAAAGATGAACTTTCCGGTTTTCTCGGAACATTTGAAGAAGGAATTATTGAATACTCTTACACAGAAATTGTTAAAGCAGCCGGGCACAGTTGCCCTACGGTTGCAGGTGCATATATTATGTGTGCAAAAGCACTTGAAAAATTGTATCCTGATAATCTTCCTATAAGAGGACAAATAAAAGTTGAATTTAAAAACTCAATTACCGAAGGCGTAACCGGGGTAATTTCAAATGTAATAAGCCATATAACCGGAGCAACGGCAAAAAGCGGTTTTAAAGGAATAGCCGGTAATTTTGCCAGACATTCACTATTAAGCTTTGATGCAGAAATAAAAGGTGAAGTCAGATTTACAAGAACAGATAATAATGCTTTTGCTGATGTAATATACAACCCTGTGATACCGCCAAAAGAAGAAATGCAAATGTTAATGCAAAAAAGTATTTCAGGGCAAGCATCAAAATCAGAAAAAAATAAATTTTCTGAACTTTGGCAAGCACGTGTTGAAGAAATAATAATTAATAATTTTGACAATCCTGAAGTCGTTATATTTATTTAAAATTCTATGAAAGTTTTAAGTTTTATCCCTGTTATTTTAAGTTTTATTATTTTAGCTGCTCATTTTTCAAGAGCAGGGCATAGTATTTTGGCTCTTTTAAGCTTAATACTACCTTTTTTGCTGTTTATAAAAAAATCATGGGTTGCAAGACTTATCCAAATTGCACTAATTATTGGTGCTGCGGAGTGGGTAAGAGTTATATTTGAATATGTGGAAATCCGTAAATATTACGGGGCGGACTGGACAAGATTAGCAATAATACTTTCTTCGGTTGCTGTTTTCACGCTTCTTTCTGCACTTATTTTCCAAAATAAATCAATGAAAAGAATTTATAAATTAAGTAAATAACTTCGACAAACAATTGTTTTATAGCTTTGCATCCTGTATTACACCCAATACAGCAATTGCATCTTTTATTGATTTTATATCTTGAAAGCTCATGGTAAGTTTATCCTTGCGTTCTTTTAAAGATGTTTTCTTCGGATATTTTTGTAGAAAGTTCAGTACAGAAGTAAAAATATCCGATTCATAAAACATTGATTCTTGGTCTGATACAAGATAACAAACCATTTTTCCGTTGCGAAGTAATATTTTTTCCATACCCAAAGTCATAGCTTTTTTTCTTAATCGAACGGCATTCAATAATTCTTTGCTTGCTTTCGGAATTGTTCCGAAACGATCTTTTAATTCATTCTCAAACAATTGTAATTCTTGTTCTTCTTTTATGCTGTCTAACTTTTTATATAATCGCAAACGTTCTTCTGTATTTTCGATATAAGTCTCCGGAAAACGAACTTCTAAGTCTGTATCAATATGGCAATCTCTTACAAATATAACATCTTCTTGATTTATTTCTGCCGGAGCTTTTTTATTTTGCTTAAAAAGTTCTTTAAATTCTTCCTCACGAAGCTCGTGCATTGCTTCATCCAAAATTTTGTGGTATGTTTCGTAACCGATGTCCGAAATAAAACCGCTTTGTTCACCTCCCAGCATATTTCCGGCACCTCTTATATCAAGGTCTTGCATAGCAATATTAAATCCGCTGCCCAGTTCCGAAAATGTTTCAACAGCTTTTAATCTTTGCCTTGCTTCATTAGTTAATGTTGAAAGAGGCGGAGCAAGAAGATAGCAAAATGCTTTTCTGTCGGAACGCCCTACCCTGCCCCGAAGTTGATGCAAATCGCTCAACCCGAAGTTTTGAGCATTGTTTATGATAATTGTATTTGCATTAGAAATATCTAAACCGGATTCAATAATTGTAGTTGCAATAAGCACCCCGTAATCTTCATTAATAAAACCGGTCATTATTTTTTCCAATTCTTGCGGTTTCATTCTTCCGTGCATAACGGCAGTTCTGATATTCGGATTTAATCTGTTAAGTAAAGATTCTATTTCATAAATTGTATCAATTCGGTTATGTATAAAAAATACTTGTCCGTTTCTGCGAAATTCATATTCAAGAGCTTCCTTAATTACCTCTTTATCAAATCTTAAAAGCTCTGTATGAATTGGTTGTCTGTTAGGAGGCGGTGTATTTATAATTGATAAATCTCTTGCTCCCAATAAAGAAAATTGTAAAGTTCTCGGAATAGGTGTTGCGGTTAAAGTTAAAGTATCAACATTTACTTTCAGAGCTTTTAACTTTTCTTTTACGGCAACTCCGAATTTTTGCTCCTCATCAATAACCATCAAACCTAAATCTTTAAATTTTACGTCTTTGCTGACAATTCTGTGAGTTCCTATTATTATATCTATTTCACCTGATGCTAATCTTTTTAACGTTTCGTTTTGCTGTGCAGAACTTTTTAAGCGACTTATAAAATCAACATTACAAGGCAATTCTTTAAAACGCGTAACAAAAGTTTTAAAATGTTGCAAAGTTAAAACCGTTGTGGGAACTAAAACAGCAACTTGTTTATTATCTGCAACTGCTTTAAAAGCTGCTCGAATTGCAATTTCCGTTTTTCCGAAACCCACATCTCCGCACACTAATCTGTCCATAGGAACGGCCGACTCCATATCCTCTTTAACAGCATCAATTGCTTTTCGTTGATCCGGTGTATCTTCAAAAATAAAAGACGATTCCAATGCATGCTGCAAATATGTATCTTGCGAAAATGCAAAGCCTTTTTCTTGTTTTCGCTTGGCATATAAAGCAATTAATTCACGTGCAATATCTTTAACACGGCTTTTTGTTTTCTTTTTAACTTTTTGCCAAACATTTGAACCTAATTTATGAATTCTCGGATGTGTTCCTTCCTTGCCTTTATATTTTGATATTTTATGAAGATTATGAATATTTACTAAAAGAATATCATTATCCTTATAAACCAACCGTATTGCTTCTTGCTTATTTCCGTTATTATCAACCGTTTGCAACCCCCCGAATCTTCCTATGCCGTGGTCGGAATGAACAACAAAATCACCTGCCTGCAAATTGTTTATTTCTCTTAATGTAAGTGTTTCTTTGTTTTTATGATAAACCTCAGAACGCAATATAAACTTATGATAACGCCCGTAAATTTGATGCTCGGTATAACAATTTATTTTTAAATCATCATCGGAAAAACCTTCATGCAAAATACCTTCGCATACGTCAAAACTGTTTTCAATTTTTTCTTTTGCATCAGATATTTCGGTTGCTTCAAGTATTTCGTCAGATTGTATAATTTCTTTCAGCCTTTCTGTTTGACTTGTATTCTTAGAAATTACATAAGATTTAAAATTTTGCTCTTTAAAATCAATTAATTGTTTTACAAGCAAATCAAAATTCTTATTTAATTGGTTGTGCTTTCTTATACTAAACGTGATATTACTTTCGGAATTAAAATATGAATTCGGAGAAAACTCAACAGTTTTAAACTTATTAAAATCGTTTATTGTTTCATCGAAAGAAATCAATCCGTTATAATTTTCAGTTGTGGGAATATTTTTAACAACATCAAAAAAATATAAAAAATCATCAGACCAAATAATTGTTTCTTTAGAAATAAATTTAAAGAACGAAACTTTATTTTTAATATCAGTACTCAACTGAATATCTGATACTATTGAAATTCTACTCATTTTTGCTTTCGATAGTTGCGAAACTGTATCGAATGTACGAATAGACTCAATTTCTTCATCAAAAAAATCAATTCTGTACGGATAATCATTTGAATATGAAAATATATCAACGATACTTCCTCGAACGGCAAATTGTCCGGGTTCAAAAACAAAATCTACAAGTTCAAAGCCGTATTCAATAAGCATTTCTTTTATAAAATCAATCGGAACTTCTTCTCCTTTTGTGAGTTCCAAGGTATTGTCTTTTAATTCATCTTTATTTGTAACTTTTTCAAGAAGTGCCTCCGGATATGTAACAATTATACATGATTTGCAAGTTTGCAAGTTATTTAATACTTCGGTTCGCATTATTACGCTGCCGTCGTCAAATTTTGCGGAAGTACTTTTTATTACCGACCTTTTATAGGATGACGGAAAAAACAAAATATCTTTTCCCGGTAATAATTCTTTTAGGTCATTTTGAAAATATGCAGCTTTTTCTTTGTCAGACAGAATAAAAAGATAAGATTTTTTCTGTAATTTTATAATTTCAGATGCAAACATACCGGAAGATGAACCCACAAGACCCTTTAAATGAATATTTTGAGTTTCATTTCCATTTATCAGATTATTGACTTTACTAAAAGCCGGATGCTCAGAATATTTATATGCAATTTCGGGTAACTTCAATTTTTTTTCAATTGAGTTTGCAAATATAATTTTATAAGTATAAATATCACATAAAATAACAGTTGGAATTTTGAACAGAATTTTTAAATTTGTACAATCTCAGTTTTTATATTTTATACAAAACATTTTAATGCCCCGAAATAAATTTTTAATAACATCTCTGTTAATCGTTTTAAGTTTCGGTTCCTTATTTTCTCAAAAGCCATATTTCATTGAAAAAAGTCCTAAAAAAGGAGAAGGTATTTATGCATTTCTCAGAAGATATAATTTAAATGATAACTCATGTCATTTAACAAAATTTCTAAAACTTAATAATATCACTAAAAGCTCTCAACTTCATTTTGATAAAAAATATAAACTGCCCATTTTAATATATCAATATAACGGAAAAAGTATCAGAACAACAATAGGCAATAACGATTATCAACTTGCACTTCGAATTCAAAAATACAACAACTTCCTATTAAAGAACAACTTACGGTTGACTGAATATACAAAATCAAAAATACTTTGGGTAAGGTACGGTGATTTAAATTGCCCTGATAATATTGCTCCGCTTGAAGATGAAGAGAAAACAACAAATAATCTCGGCAGTAAAACAGAAGTTCTTTTCGGAAAAAAATACGAAAAAGTTACGATTAAAGATAAATCTTTGAAAAACAGAGTTTTTTATATTGTAAGCGGACACGGCGGACCTGAC
>JAKISF010000048.1 GCA_021648725.1 Bacteroidales bacterium
TTTATCAAATAAAATCAGCGATATTAATAGCTTGTATAATTTGTTCTAAATTAACAATTTACAATCAAACTAACAACTTTTTTTCATTATTTCGAGCATTTTTTTAACTTCGTAAAGTAGAATTAAGTAATATTAAGAAAAAAACTTAACTATTCTTAACTTCTTAATGGTAAAAATAAAAAAGAAATATGACTAAAAGTTTAATACTAACCGGCTTCGGAATAAACTGCGAAATAGAAATGGGAGCTGCATACAAAAATGCAGGTGCAGAAGTAACAATAGTTCATTTCAATGAAATTTTAAACGGAACATACAATCTGCACGACTTCGATATACTGAATTTTCCGGGCGGTTTCTCTTTCGGTGATGATATTGCTTCCGGAAAAGTAATGTCCAACAAGGTGAAATATAAGAAGATGCAAAGCGGACAGACCTTTATTGAAGAAATTGATAAATTCATAAAAGACGGAAAATACATTCTCGGAATTTGCAACGGTTTTCAGATACTTGTTCAACTCGGACTTCTTCCGAATTTAAAAAACGATTACGAACCCGAAGTTGCATTAGTTGCCAATAACTCAAATAAATACGAAGATCGTTGGGTATATTGCAAAGTCAATTCCGACGTTAAAACACCGTTTTTAAAAAACATTGATTTATTGCCTGTTCCCGTGCGTCACGGAGAAGGGAAATTGGTAATTAAAGACGATGCAACAAGAAAACAAATTAAAGATAATAATCTTATTGCTTTGCAATATGCCGATAAAAACGGAAAAATAACCGATGAATATCCAAAAAACCCCAACGGAGCAGAATTCAGCATTGCCGGATTAACCGACCCTATGGGGCAAATTTTCGGACTTATGCCGCACCCCGAAGCATTTTTGAGTTTTTATAACCACCCGAATTGGGCAAAATTAAAACAAGAAGGAAAAGAAATAAAACGAGAAAACACGGGACAAGCAATCTTTGATAACATTATTAAACATATAGAACGCTGATTATTATGATTATATTAAGATTTTTTATCATAAACTTTCATAAAAATCAGTGTACTATTATAACTAAATATAAAACTAATGAAAATTAAGACAGCCCTTTTAAGCGTATCCGACAAAACAGGAATAACCGATTTTGCAAAAGTTCTGAAAAAATACAATGTAGAAATAATCTCAACCGGAGGAACAAAAAGAACTTTGCAAGATGCAGGAATTGAAGTAACCGATATTTCTTCCGTTACCGGAAATCCCGAAGCATTCGGCGGACGTATGAAAACAATTTCCTTCAACATAGAAAGCGCATTACTTTTTGACCGTGAAAAAGATGCCGAAGAAGCAGAAAAACTCAACATAAAACCCATTGATTTAGTGGTTTGTAACCTTTATCCTTTTGAAAAAGTTATGAAGCAAGGTGCCGACTTTGAAACATTAATAGAAAACATCGACATAGGCGGTCCCACAATGATACGTGCGGCTGCAAAAAATTTCAAATATGTAAATGTTCTTACGCAAATTGAAGATTATCAAAATTTTATTGACGAATTTGAAAGTAACAAAGGTGTAACTTCTTACGAATACAGAAAAGAACTTATGGCAAAAGCATTCAACCACACTGCCGATTACGATGCAATGATTGCACAAGTAATGGATGCACAAACAGACAAAATTTCTTTCAGATTAAACTTTAAGGAAGGCAAAACATTACGTTACGGTGAAAATTCACATCAAAAAGCTCACTTTTTCCGTATGAAAGAAGCCGAAAATACATATCACGATATGAATATTCTCAATGGCAAAGAGTTGTCGTTCAATAATATACTTGATATTTCAGGGGCGGTAAATTCCGTTAAAGATTTAGGCGAAATTGCCTGTGCCGTTGTAAAACATTCAAACCCTTGCGGATTGGCACAAGGCAAAAATCAAAGAGAAGTTCTGGAAAAAGCTTGGCAAGGCGACCCTGTTTCCGCATTCGGCTCAATTATAGCATTTAACACAACATTAGTTAAAGAAACAGTTGAGTTTTTTGAACTTACAAACCCCGACAAATCACAACGAAAATTTATTGAAGTAATTATAGCACCGAAAATTGAAGAAGATGCTTTAAAATATCTTCAAAATCATAAAAATCTGCGAGTTATCGAATACGATATGAGCAAACTTCCCAAATATAAAGACCTTCGTTTCATAAACGGAACTTTGTTAAGTCAGGATATTGACAATAAACTTTATGATAAATTGGAAACCGTTACCGAAACAGAGTTTGATATCGATAAAAACAAAGCAATAATTGAGTTTGGTTTGAATGCAATTAAAAATATAAAATCCAACACAATTGCAATCGTAAAAGAAAAAAACGAAAATTTTTACCTTACGGGAATGGGTGCAGGGCAACCTAACAGGTTAATTTCAACCGAATTAGCTCTTATAAAAACAAAAGAATTTATCAGGCAAGATTTTAAAGGTAAAGAAGAAGATTTTGAAGTATTTTATAAAGAAGAAATTAAAGACGTAATATTAATTTCAGATGCATTTTTTCCTTTTCCTGACAATGTTGAACTTGCAGCTGCAAACGGAATTACGAAAATCGTTCAACCCGGCGGTTCAATTCGTGATAAATCTGTAATTAAAACTTGTAATAAACTCGGTATAAGTATGATATTTACCGGAATACGACATTTTAAACACTAACATCAGATAAAAAGGAAAAAGTATAAAGGGAAAAGTTATGGGAATACACAAGTTTGAAGATATAATTTCTTGGCAAAAAAGTAAAATTTTAGTTTTAGATATATATAAACTATTTGAAAAACATAAAGATTTCGGTTTCAAAAATCAAATTGAAAGAGCATCTGTTTCAATTATGAATAATATTGCCGAAGGTTTTGAAAGAAAATCTAATAATGAATTCATGTATTTTCTTTTTGTTGCAAAAGGTTCTTGTGCGGAAGTCAGGTCAATGTTGTATCTTGCAAAAGATTTAAACAAAATGAATCAAGAAAATTTCAATAAATTATATTCTTTAACTATTGAAATATCAAAATTATTATCCGGTCTAATTAAAACTCTTTAAAAATGAAAACAATCATACTTTTACCTTTCACCTTTTTACTTTTACCTTTTAACTAATAAATAAATCATAAAAATCAGCGTCCGATGACAAACACATTAGAAAAATTCGAAAGTCCTCAATTAAAAAAAATCCACGCAGGCAAAGTGCGCGACAGCATCCGAATTGACGATAAAAAACGAATGATTGTCGTAACAGACAGAATTTCTGCATTTAACAAAAATCTGAAAAACAGTGCAATACCGCATAAAGGAGCAGTGTTGAATACGCTTACAAACTTTTGGTTCGAAAAAACAAAACACATCATTCCGAATCATTTCATCGAACAAATTGATGATAACATAAGCATAGTAAAAGAATGTCAGCCCATTAAAGTTGAAATGATTGTGCGAGCTTATATTACCGGCTCAATGTGGCGGGGCTATCAAAAGGGACAAAGAGTTTTCAGCGGTGCAGAAGTGCCTGACGGATTAACTTCTAATCAAAAGTTCCCCGAACCGATTTTAACGCCTACCACAAAAGACGAAAATGACAGCGAAATTACTGAAAAAGAAATAATTACAACAGGTCTGGTTGATGAAAAGACTTACCGAAAAATGAAAGAAATTTCATTAAAACTGTTTAAATTCGGTTCTGATTTTCTCGAAGAAAAAGGCATTATTCTCGTAGATACAAAATATGAATTCGGGTTTTACGAAGGCGAACTTATTTTAATGGATGAAATACACACCCCCGATTCGTCAAGATTTTGGAAAAAAGACGATTACGACAAATCACCTGAATATGTTGTTCAGGCAGATAAAGAATTTGTAAGGCAATGGATGTTAAAAAACAAGATAAAAGGCAAAACTCCGGATATACTCCCGAAAGAAGTAATTGAAGAAACATCAAAACGATACAAAGAAATTTTTAAAGACATTACAGGAGAAGAACTTCCCATTTCAAACTTTGACGTTACAAGTCGAATATATCAAAACTTATTGCGTAAAGGATACATAAAACACGGATATGTGGCAATGATAATGGGTTCAAAATCAGATATTAAACATGCCGATAAGATTAAATCCCATTTAGAAAAATTTGATATTGATATTGAAATGCGTGTAATTTCAGCTCACAAAAACGGAGAACGTTTAGTAGCTGTTGCAGAGCAATTTAATCACAGTATTGAGCCGATTGCAGTAATTGCCATTGCCGGGCGTTCCAACGGACTGGGCGGTGCCTTGGCTGCAAATCTCAATGTTCCTGTAATAAACTGTCCGCCGTTTTCGGATAAAACAGACATTATGCTGAACATCAATTCATCGTTGATAATGCCTTCGAACACGCCGGCAGTAACAACTGTGCATCCGGATAATGCAGCATTGGCAGCAATTCGTTCGCTAAATATTCCGCAATTCAAACAACAAATGGCAAAGGATATTCATGAGATGAAAGAGGGTTTGATTAAGGATGACGGGGAGATTCGGAATTAAATACAGAAAACCTTATATTTTTGTAACAACCTTAATAGAAAAATATAACCAAACAATTAAAACCTTATTACCTTATAAATAAAGTGAAAATATATGGACTATTCAATTGACAATAAAGATGTTGAAAAAAGTTTTGACAGGATTGCATTAGAGCTATTAAGAAAAAGTCTATTAATTGTAAATGATATTCAATTTGAAATAACTGAAATAGAATTTTATTATTTTCATGAAAAGTATCATCCAGATAAATATACTCATGAACATGATAGGGAGGTCGGTGAGTGGAGGTTTCATAATCAGGGAATAGATATTACTTTGCAAAGTGGGCAAGGTTATGATGGAGGTATTTTATTAAGAGGCTTAAAACAAGTCAATAGTATTGGAGAAAAGGAAAAAAAATATATTAATGGTCCAAGAAAGATACTTATGAGGGTATTTGAAAAGTTTGGAAAGGTATATGATGAAAATGTCTTAAAGATTGATAATAGGAATGAAGATGATTATGAAATAATTAAAACATTCAGACATTTGCCTAATAAAATTCATCATAAAGATTTTCATAATAAATATTATAGATATTTAACAGATTTAGGTGAATTAGACATATCAAAATCAATAAAAACCGAAATTAAACAGAAATCAGAGAAGCTATGATAACAGACCAAGAAACCAATATCGTATATTTTAGTTCAATACTTAAAAAAGAAGACAAATACAAAGTATTTTGGAAAGAGTTAGAATTAGAATTGATTGATAACAATATCCAATATGGATTTATTGAAAATACAAAAGATATTTGGTGCAGAGATTATATGCCTGTTCAAGTTTCTGAAACAAATTTTATTCAATTTACTTTCTCTCCCAATTATTTAATGAGTAAGAAATATAATAATCTTTTAACAAACCAAAGTGAAATCGAATTACCTGAAATAATTAATATACAAAAATCAAATTTGATAATTGACGGAGGTAATATTGTTAAATCAAAATCTTATGTAATTATAACTGATATAATATTTAATGAAAATCCTGATTTAACTGAAAAATCAATTTTAGAAGAACTTTCAAAAAAATTAAATGTAATTGATGTTTTTATCATCCCAAAATTACCTTATGATTTCACGGGTCATGCAGACGGAATGGTTAGATTTGTTAATGACAGTAAGCTTCTTGTTGCAGATTATTCGTATTATTCTGATACATGGAGAAGAAAAATGGATAAAGCAATTAAAAGAATTGAAAAGTCAGGAATAAAAATAATTGAATTTCCTTCACAAGAAGTTGCAGAACAAAATGATGAAGGTGATTTTACTGCAAAAGGAGTATATATTAATTTTGCTCAAATTGGAAATAGTATTCTGTTACCCCAGTTTGGTTTTGTTGAAACGGATAATGAAGTTATTAGGAAAATTAAAGAAGTTTATCCAAATCATAATATTATTCTTGTTAATTCAAATACAATAGCTGAATATGGAGGTGTTTTAAATTGTATAACTTGGAATATAGAAAGTATGTATTATAAAAAATGGGAAAAGTTGTTTGATTTGGTTCCGGAAATTCAAACCCCTGGAAATATTGATAATTTAATTTCAAAATTTATTGTACTTATTCATGAAATAGGTGTTGTTATGATAGATTTTGATTGGATGAATTGGAATGAAGGAAAAAATAATTTAGAGGGAAGAAATTTTGATGTTAGTGAAAGTGATTTCATCGATTTATGTCGGTTCATGACTGTTTTTGGCAGAGCTGAAAAATTTACACAAGGATTTTTAGATGTTCATATTAAAAATGGAAATGTTTTGAAGGTAATTGAAGAAATAAAAAATAGATTAGAAATTTTTAAAAAGAAGTAAACTATTATCTTAATTAAATAAATATCAAACCGTAAAAAATGAAAATAGAATACAAAAATTTATACACACATTTTGTTTTCACGACATTACACAGAGAGCCCGTTATACCTAAAAAGAACAGAGAACGAATAGAAAAGTTCATAACGGGAGTTGTAAAAAATTACAATTGCAGGTTATATGCAATTTATGCAAATCCTGAACATATTCATTTTTTTGTATCTCGTGCACCAAATATATCAGAAGAATATCTCGCAGATATTATTGCAGAGAGTTCTGAAAAGTTTATCAACAAAGAGAAGTTAGTAAAAGGTAGCTTTGCATGGCAAGAAACAGCTTCTGCATTTTCTGTTTCAAAAAGAGAAGTTGATAAAGTTTGTAAGTATATTCTAAATCAAAAAGAACATCACAGAAAAGTTACATTTAAAGAAGAGTATGATAAGTTTATTGAATTTTATGAGAAAACATTGCAAATTCTAAAATATGGTAATAAGGTTTTAGTTCCACATTATAATTATTTGTATTAAGGTTAAAAATATAAAAATAAGGTTTATATAAATAACAATGTAATTATGAAAACAGCAATAATCGGCTCCGGAGGCAGAGAACACGCATTAGCATGGAAATTTGCTCAAACATTATCTTGGGAAAATGTGTTTACACTTCCCGGTAACGGCGGTATTCCTAACAGTCATACCGTGAATGTGAATGATTTTGAGGAAGTTGAGCGTTTTTGCATGTATAATTCCATTGATATGATTTTTGTCGGTCCCGAACAACCCTTGGCAGCCGGTATTGTAGATTACTTCAAAGAAAAAGACATAAAAGTTTTCGGTCCCGATAAAAAATCCGCACAATTAGAAGCATCAAAGATTTTTGCGAAACAGTTTATGCAAAAATACGGTATTGCAACGGCAGATTTTAAGATTTTTAATAATACAAATGATGCAAAATACTTTACGGCAAAAAAACTCGGCGATTTAGTCATAAAATTTGATGGCCTGGCAGCCGGCAAAGGTGTTTTTGTATGTTCGACAATTGATGAAGCAAACGAAGCATTGGAAGAACTTGAAAAAGCATACGGAGAGAACGTAGATTTCATTATCGAAGATAAAATTAAAGGTGATGAAATTTCAATTATAGGTTTTACCGACGGCAAAACAATAAAACTCCTGCAAACATCACAAGACCACAAACAACTTCTCAACGGAGACAAAGGACCCAACACCGGCGGAATGGGAGCATACAGCCCGGTGGACGGTATCAGCAATGAATTAATGCAAAAAATTAAAAATAAAATCGTAAATCCCACTCTTAAAGGAATACAAACCGAAAATATGAATTATAAAGGCATGATTTATTTCGGAATAATGGTAAAAGATACAGAGCCATATTTATTGGAATACAACGCACGCTTCGGAGATCCGGAAACCGAAGTTTTATTACCGGCTTTAAAAAATGATTTGTATGAAGTTGTGGATGCTTGCTTGTCCGGCGAATTAAAAAATATTACTTTTGAATTTGAAGATGATTATTTTGCCGATGTTGTGCTGGTTTCAGGCGGATATCCGAAAGCTTATAAAAAAGGATATGAAATTACGGGTTTACAAGATATTGAAAAAGATACTTTAATTTTCCATGCAGGAACTAAAAAAGAAGGCGATAAAATTCTTACAAACGGCGGAAGAGTAATAAATGTAGTGTGCAAAGGCAAAACTTTAAATGAAGCATTAGAAAAGACTTATAATGAAGCAAATAAAATTAGTTTTACAGATATGTTTTACAGAAACGATATTGGTAAAAGAATTAATAAATATTTTATATAACCATTAAGGTATTAAGTTACATTAAGATAAAACTTAATTATTCTTAACTTCTTAATGGTTAAAGACAGAAGTAAATGACAAAAATAATAATTTTCATATCCGGCAGAGGCTCTAATATGGAATCCATACTGAAAGAAATCCAAAACGGTATTCTTAAAGGAATTGCTGAACCGGTATTGATTTTTTCTGATAAAAAAGATGCAAAAGGATTAGAAACGGCAAAAAAATACGGTATTGAGACAGCGTCAATCCTTGCAAAAGGTAATAGTAGAGAAGTATTTGACAATGAAGTGATTAATTTGCTTTCAGAATATGAATTTGATTACATCATTCTTGCCGGCTATATGCGAATTTTATCCGATGTTTTCGTGAAAAGATATTCCGAAAAAATAATAAACATCCATCCGGCAGATACAAATCTGCATCAAGGATTACACGCATACGAGTGGGCTTTTAAAAATAAAATGCAAGAAACAAAAATAACGGTTCACTACGTGAATGAAGGCGTTGACACCGGAAAAATAATTGCACAAAAAACAGTAAATTTGCTGGGCTGTAACACTTTGGAAGAAGTCGAAAAAAGAGGACTGAACGTTGAGCATAAATTTTATCCTGAAACACTAAAAAGAATTTTCACTTTAAAACTTTAACCTTTTAACTTTACGAACTTTACAAACTTTATACTTTTAACTTTAAAAACTTTCAACAAAATAATATGTGCGGAATAGTCGGTTTCATAGGCGAAGAAAAAATAGTTTACGATATTATGTCAGGTTTGTTAACTCTGCAACACAGAGGACAAGACAGTGCAGGCATCGTAACCTTTAAAGATATTTTTCATACTAAAAAAGGGCTTGGTTTAGTCAATGAAGTTTTTAATGAAAAACACATGGAAAGACTTTGCGGAAAAGTAGGTATCGGACACGTTAGATACACAACCCACGGAACAGGCGACATCCTTAATGCACAACCGATTACAACAAATTATCCTTTCGGAATTTCAATGGTACACAACGGAAATGTGACTAATTTTAAGAAGATGAATAAGGCATTGTATAACGATTATCATGTATTGCCGACTTCTTCAAACGATTTGGAAATTTTGCTTTATACCTTTGCCGCAGAACTCAAAACCAAAGACCTTAAAAAAATTGAAATTAAAGACATTTTTGATGCAGTTAAACTTACCCAAGAAAAAATCGAAGGAGCTTATGCGGTTATCTCTGTTATAGCCAACTACGGTTTGCTCGGATTTATGGATCCAAACGGTATAAGACCGATGATTCTCGGAAAAAAAGTGACTAAAAAAGGCGTTGTTTACGGTCTCGCATCTGAAAGCATAACTTTTGACCATCTCGGTTATGAGATTGTCAGAAATCTTCTTCCCGGCGAAATTATTTTTATAGATAATAATAATAAAGTGCATTCAACAATCGGATATGCAAAGAAACAGCATTTCTGCTCTTTCGAATATATTTATTTTGCAAGAGAAGATTCTATTTTTTACAATAAAAATGTTGCCGGAAGACGTGTAAGAATGGGAAATTTTATCGCAAAGCAAATTAAAGATGCCGGTTTAAAACCCGATGTCGTTATTGATGTTCCCGCATCCGGATATTTTGCTGCATCCGGTTTGGCTGAATCTTTGGAAATCCCGTATCACAGAGGTTTGGTAAAAAGTAATTATATCGGCAGAAGTTTTATTGCACCCAAGCAAAGCGAGCGCGAAAATATCGTAAAACAAAAACTTAACCCGATTAAAAAAGCCATTAACGGAAAAAAAATTGTCGTTGTAGATGATTCTATTGTAAGAGGAACAACTTCAAAGAGAATCGTACAAGTTTTGAAAGAGGCGGGAGCAAAAGCGGTTTATTTTGTATCGGCGGCTCCTCCCGTTGTTAATCCTTGCGTTTACGGAATTGATATGTCTGCAAAAACAGAACTGATTGCTTCAAATTTGAATATAGATGAAGTTTGTACGTTTATCGGAGCTGATGCCTTATTTTACCTTAAACCCGAAGATTTGCCGAAACTTTTTAAAGAACTGTCAATTTGCACGGCATGCTTTACAGGCGAATATCCTGCCGGAAACATTGAAGAAATGTTGACAGATATTGAAGAAGAAAAAAAACAAATGAGATTGTCGTTTTAATAAAAGTATGAAACTCTTTTGACGGTTTCACTTTAAGTGAAACTGTTAATAATAAATACAAAAAATAATTGCCATGAATAACTTAATTATCACAATAAGCTTAATTTTTATAACAGTAAACATCTTTGCCCAAAACAAAACAGCCTACGTTTCCGATGATTACGAAAAGTATAAACTAAACCCCGGCAATATTCCCGAACTTTGGGAAGACGGTATCAGAACCAACGGACAAAGAGGAACTTACGAATGGTGGTATTTTGATGCACATCTCGATGACGGAACAACCGTTGTAATTGTTTTTTACACAAAACCTTTCACCGAAATAAAAAAAGACTTAATCCCGTTCATATCGATAAATATTGACCGACCTGACGGAACAAGCATTAAAAAAGCACATTACGGAGAAGTTGATGAATTTTTGGCATCGAAAGACAGCTGTAATGTTGTTATCGGGAAAAACTATTTCAGAGGAAATTTAAAAAACTATGAAATTTATTTTAAAGATGATGAATTACAAATTGATGCTGTAATTAAAAGAACCACAGAAAGTTGGCGACCGAAAACCGGTCATTTCATTTACGGAAATTCGGGAAAAGAATTTGCTTGGTTGGTTCCGATTCCGCAAGGCAAAGCTGAAATCAATTACACTTACAAAGGCAAAACATACAATTTAAAAGGCTCTTGTTATCACGACCACAACTTCGGAAACGCAAATATGGCAGAAGTTATAAACCATTGGTATTGGTCTAGGTCTGAACTCGGACCTTACACCGTAATTGCTGCCGAACTTATTTCCGTTGAAGAATACGACAGCGAACCGATTATTGTTTTTAATCTTTCAAAAGACGGAAAAACGATTGCTGACGAAGGCTTAAACGTAAAACTATACAGAACTTACGGAAAAATGAATAAAGCCGGAGAACGACCGGTAAGTGATGAATTAAAGTTTATTTATAAACCTGAAAATGAAGATTATAAATATGAATATTCATTGATACGGAAAACGAACTTAATGGAGCTGAAACTTTTAGATGCTTTAATACATAACGGATTAAAAAGAAAGCTTGCCGTATTAATAACAGGCTTAAATCCTGCATATTACAGAATGACAGGCAAAGCAAACCTTAAAGTTTATAAAAATAATCGTTTAATTGAAGAACACACAAGCGAAAAAGCAATTTGGGAATTAATGTATTTCGGTGAACCGTATAAATAAAGAATATTAAAAAAAGCGAGTATTTAACTCGCTTTTCTGTTATTTATCAGTCTTATCAACAATTATAAATACGTCCTCATTGTCCTTACTCATAAAATACTCTTCACGAGCCAAACGTTCTTTGGTGGCCGGATTTGTGAGTAAATCTTGATAGTATTTTTCATTCTTCTCAATTTCTTCAACATAGTAGGCTTTTCGTTTCTCTAAGAAATTAATTTCTTCATTAAGTTTTGATTTAAACATAATACCGGTTTGAGCGATAAAGAAAATCCAAACAATAAAAAACACCGAAGTAATAATGTATTTATACTTCTTAATAAAAAACCATATTTTAGAAACTTGTTCTTTCATGCTAACTTTTTACTTTATAGCTTTGAACTTTTAACTCTATTGATTTCCTAAAATTAAAGGCATACCGTCTTTACCGCTGCCGATAATGATAGTTTTACTGTTCGGAGATTCAGATAATTTAATGGTCGCTTCAATTCCTCTCATTCTCAACAGATTAGTAGTAAGTGAATTGTTGATTATTTTATTCGATTCAGATTCACCTTTCGCAGCAATTACTTTACGTTTTGCCTCAGCATCTTCTTTTTCTAAGATATATACATAAGCTAATGCCTCTTGTCTTTTAATTTCCTTGTTTTCAATAGATCTTTTATATTCTGTCGGTAAATTTATTGAACGAATCAAAAGCGTTGTCATACGAATATTATTCTCAGGTTTGTTTAAAACAGCTTCTGTTTCTTGAATAATATCTGCTTCAACCTCAGAACGTTTTGTTGAATAAATTTCTTCTGCAGTATAACGTCCCATTACTTGTCTTACTGTTGAACGAACCTCCGGAGTTACCAGTTTATCAATGTATTTAACGCCGAATTTTTCATGAAGTTCACCGATTTTATTATAAATCGGGTAAAATCTAACAGATACATCCACTGAAATCGGCAAACCTTTTTTGTCAAGAACATCCATTGTTTCATCAACAATTTGTTCTCTTACATCATATACAATCATATCATTCCAAGGTGCAAGAATATGAAACCCTGCACCGTAAACATGTTCTTTATCTAAACCTCCTGCAAACTTTTTAAATATTATTCCTTTTTCTCCCGGTTGCAAAGTAACAAAAACTGCCGAACCGAACATTACTAAAATTACTACAATTATACCAATAATTATAAATACAGGTTTAATTTTTTTTTCCATTTTTTCTATTTTTAAAGTTTAATTTAATTTGTTGCGAATTTAAGCTATTTTCTTTTTAAATAAAACTTTGAATACAAAAAAACGTTTATATCTTACAAACATCAAAAAAATCTTTTATAATTTCAAAAACCCGAATAAATATCCCGAAAAAACAACAATAACAATAATTAAGAACCAACGTAAAGGTTCTGTGCCGTGTTTTATTGCAAAATTTGAAGCAATAATACCGCCTAATGTATTTCCGACAGCTGATATTAAGCCTATTGCATAATAAACTTCACCGTGAATCATAAAAACTGCCAATGCAAATGGTGTGTAAATAAAAACAACAAATACTTTTAAACTGTTTGCTTTTACCAAATCATAACCTGAAACGGCAACTAATGCAATTAATAAAAATATACCGACACCTACATGAATAAAACCGCCGTATGCACCTATGGCAAAATATAAAACCGTATGCCAAAGTTTATGTTTAACTTTTGTTTCCTTGCTTTTACTTTTAATCAGGTTTTCAGGTTTAAAGAAGATAAAAAACAAAAGAATAAGCATTGCAACACCTATAACCTTTTTAAATACCTCTTGGTCAATACTTACTGCTATTTGAGCACCTGCAACAGAGCCGATTGTTATCGGAACAGCAATGTACAACGCACTTTTAATATTAAGCAATTTGTGTTTGTAGAAATTGAAAGCAGCAGCAAATGTTTGCGGAATAACACCAATCCTAACCGTTCCGTTTGCCCAGCTCGGCGGAAGTCCCAAAGCCATAAAGACTGCATATCCGATAGCAGTACCACTGCCGGCAAGTGTATTAATCACACCGATTAGGAAACCGCTTCCTATTAATAAAGCCAGAATTTCAGGCGACCAAATATCAATATCATTCAAAAAATCAGGATACATCTGCTTTTTTTTATATTTTTGGATTGTAATACAAATGTATTTGATTTTCTGAAAAAAAATCTAAATTCAACATACTGATTTAATAAATTATGAATAAACTTCAAATATACAGGGCTTCTGCAGGCTCCGGAAAAACATATTTACTTACTGAAAATTATTTAAAACTCGCATTTGAATCTCCCAATAATTTCAGTAAAATTCTTGCGGTAACTTTTACTAATAAAGCTGCCGAAGAAATGAAAACAAGGATATTAGAAGAACTAAGCAGTATTATTAATTTAAAAGAAAAAGCAAATCATTTTAAAAGTATAAAACAACATTTGAATTTTAAACTTGATACAGATATGTTAAATCGTGCAATAAAAGTCAGAGATAATATTTTGCATAATTATTCATTATTCAATGTCAGCACAATAGACAGTTTTGTGCAAAAAGTAATAAGAGCATTTTCTTATGAAATGAATTTAAATTCGGGCTATGATGTTGAACTTGACACAGATAAAGTTATAAATGATTTAACCGAGTTATTATACAACAGTATTTCAGAAAATAAGCATCTTCAAAATTGGTTAATTACTTTTGCGGAACATAAAATAAATGAAGGCAGGAACTGGGATTTCAGAGAGGAGATTAATACTTTATCGAAAGAAATATTTAAAGAAAAGTTTCAGGAACTTTATTTCGATAAGTTCAATGTTGAAGATGAAAGAGAAAAGCTTAATAAGTTAAAAGAATCTTTACTCTCAATAAAAAATAAGTTTGAAAAAAAGATGAATCAGCTTTCCGCCGAATACAAATCTATAATTGATAGTTTCGGAATAAATTATGAAACTCAAGGAGCTAAGTTCAGAACAATTTCAAATCATTTTTTAAAAAAGATACCTGAAAAAAAGTATGATGACATTACAAAAGCATTAAAAGAATCTATTGACGGTTTTGAAAATTGGCATAACAAAACTGCAACACAGGATGTAATAGATACACTACAAAATGTATATGAAAAACTACTTAAAACAGTAAAACGCTTTTTTGAAATATTTAATAATGAAAATAAACTTTATTACTCGGCAATTCATGTTTTAAAAAATTTCCATTCATTCGGTATTTTAAATGATACAGCAGCTTTTCTTCCCGAATACAGAAATGATAACAACCTTCTTCTTATAAGTGATACAACTTTATTGTTGAAAAAAATTATCGGTAAAAATGATGCTCCTTTTATTTATGAAAAAATCGGGAACAGGTTTAAAAATATATTAATAGATGAATTTCAAGACACTTCCGGCTTTCAGTGGGAAAGCTTCAAGCCTCTCATTAGCAATTCTTTAAGCGAGGGGTTATACAACCTTATTGTCGGAGATATTAAACAATCAATTTACAGATGGAGAGGCGGAGATTGGAAGTTGCTTCTGAAGGGAGTGAAAAAAGATATAGGCGAAAATATAACAGAAGAAAAAACATTAGAAATTAATTGGAGAAGCAAAGAAAATATTATTAAGTTTAATAATACAATTTTTAAAATTCTTCCCGAGATATTGCAAAATAGATATAATAAAGAACTTGAAAACATTAATAATTCTGAAATATTAAATCAACTTACAAATGCAGATTATAATAAAATATTAGTTGATGCCTACGATAAAAATTGTCAAGATGTTCCTGACAGCAAAGACAAAAAAGGCGGAAAAATTCAAATAAATTTTATTAAAAAGGACGATGAAAATGAAAAAGATAATTTCCCAAAACTAATTGATAATTTAATAAAAAATAAAAAATATAACCCGAAAGATATAGGAATTTTAGTAAGAAAAAATAAGCAAGCAAAAAAAGTTGTCGACTTACTGCTTGATTATCAAAACGATAATAAAAACTCAGAAAAATATCAAATAATTTCCAACGACTCTTTATATATAGGAAACTCTACTTCGGTAAAACTTATTATTTGTGCAATGAAATACATTCATAACAAATCTGATGAATTAAACTTGGCACAAATGATTTATGAATATCAAAACATAAAAACAAATTATGAAATAAATTACAACAACGTTTTCTTATCGGTTAAAAACGGAACTTGGGAAAATAAAATTCCGAATCAATTTATTTCTGACACTAATAAACTTTCAAAAAAATCTGTTTTTGAACTTACCGAAGAAATAATACGAATTTTCAATTTAAATAAACAAAAAAACGAATTTATCTATTTTCGATCATTTCAAAATTTAGTTTCCGATTTTTCAAGAAACAGAAACTCAGATTTATCCGAATTTTTAAGATGGTGGAATGAAAAAGGAAAAACAAAATCAATTCAAATTTCAGATAAAGTTGATGCCGTAAAAGTTATGACAATCCATAAATCAAAAGGTCTTGCATTTAATATCGTAATTTTACCTTTTGCCGATTGGGGCATTGACCATACGGGAACAGCTTCGCCTTTATTATGGACACATTCGGAGACAGCACCCTTTAACAGTTTTAAATATTTACCGGTACGTTATTCTAAAAGCCTTGAAAACACAATTTTTAGTAAAGATTATTTTAACGAAAAACTTTTTGCATATACCGATGCACTAAATATGCTTTATGTTGCTTTTACCAGAGCAAAAACTGAATTACATATCTTCTCAACATATAAACCTAATAATAAGACAGATATAAAAGATGTAGGTCAGCTGTTGTATGAAGCAATAAACTCAAATAAGCCTGTTGAAGATGAGAACTGCAAAAGCAATATTAATTTAAATAAATACTTTAATACATCTGACGGTACATTTTTAATTAATGAAAATCACAAAATAAATATCGATTCCGAAAATAAAGACAAACCAAAGACACAAATAAATGAAATACCGGAAAGCAAAGAATACCCGAACAATAACTGGCAAGATAAAGTAAAAATAAACTACGGTTCGGAAGACTTTTTTATTGAAAGCCTTGAAGCCGTTGAAGAAAAAGTAAATTACGGAACATTAATGCACCAAATTTTTGCCGAAATTAAAACAGAAAAAGATATTGAACCAAGTTTGCAAAAAATGTATTATAACGGTTATATTACAAAAGAAGAAAAAGCTGATTTAAAAGAAAAGATTACAAAAATTATAAGTAATCCGCAGGTTAAAGAATGGTTCAGCAGCAAATATGAAGTAAGAAACGAAGAAGCCCTCTTAACTTTAAAAGGTAATATCAAAATCCCCGACAGGGTATTAATATCTGATAATAAAGCCATTGTAATAGATTTTAAATTCGGAAAACAACAAGAAAAATACAAAGAACAAATTTCAGAATATAAAAAATTAATTGAAGAAGTATATGAACTTAACACAAAAGCATATATATTTTATGTGGAAGAAGACACTATCGTAAATATTTAAGTTTTTTTGAATAATTAATAATATTTTAAAAAGCAATAACTTATATTGTAAACTAAAATCATTTTTGATTAGGGACTTTCAGGAAATATTAATATAAGTGACTTACAGTATGTTACAATTGCTTTTGGCTATGGTTTAGGTATTCTGTGAATTATTGTTTATTTTTACAAAAAAACCTGATATGGATATAGCTATATTAAAATCACAATTTACAGATTTGGATATTTGCGCACAAGAACAGCTGATAGACGAG
>JAKISF010000049.1 GCA_021648725.1 Bacteroidales bacterium
CTTTTACACCGGCAGAAGTAACTTCAAATATTGTTTTTCCGAATTTGTCTTTTACCTCAAACAGTATGTCGGTTTCTGTCAATTCATTATTTGCTTGAACAACAAACTTTCCGGTAGGAGAATCTGTACCCACTCCGATATTATAAGTCGAGTTTGTTAAATAAACAGAATTTGCATTTTTTGTCCATAAACCTGCATCGGATGATAAATCAATCCAGCCTGTTTTACCTTCGTAGTTTTTTCCGTAAATAAAAAAACTTCCTAAAGAACTGTCAAAAACCAATAAACCCTGAGCCGGTGTTACTATGCTTGTGCGTTGTGCTGTTGTCATTCGCGGAATAAGCAGTCCTCTATTTGTTGACTCAATTTCCAATATTGCTGAACCATCAGGGTTGCCCACTGTTGTTGATATTTTCACTCCTTGTGAAAAGGAAGTTGTAATAATATTTGTAACGCAAAATAATAGGATAAGTGCTTTGTAAAGTGTTTTCATATAAGAGGTTGTTTTTTATAAAGTAGCAATTTACGTTATTAATTTAATATATACAACAAATTAGTGTAACTTTCCTTCAGTTATTTTTACAAACTGAGTGAAAAAATAAAGTTTGCGGTAATAACTTATTTTTGTTGCATTTTAATCTAACGTGCTTTTGTTTCACAATTCAAATCATTATTAGTATAATTGCATATAAAATATTCATAATGACTTTTATTGAATTAGCAAAAAAACGACAAAGCAACAGAACCTACTTAAATAAACCGGTAGAAAAAGAAAAAATAATTAAATGTGTTGAGGCGGCTCGAGCAGCGCCGTCTGCTTGCAATTCTCAACCATGGAAGTTTATAATTGTTGATAGTCCTGAACTTAAAAGTAAATTAGCTCAAACAACTTCAAACAAATTATTACCTCTTAATCATTTTACGAATCAAGCACCTGTTCTAGTTGTTATTATTAACGAAGGTTCAAATTTTACGGCAACATTAGGGAATAAAATCAAAAATAGAAACTTCAGTTTAATAGACATAGGAATCGCAGCAGAACATTTTTGTTTGCAAGCAACAGAACTTAATTTAGGAACATGTATGCTCGGTTGGTTTAAAGAAAAAGAAGTAAAAAACTTACTGAATATTCCGGAGAAGAAGCGTCCTGAGTTAATTATTACTATAGGTTATCCTGCTGACAAACAGAGAAAAAAGAAACGGAAAAAAATTGAACAAATTATGAGCTATAATAAATATTAAACATCTTAACTTAAGAAAGATATTATTTTTTCTTTCTAAATTCTTGCAGATAAAAAAAGTTTATATCTTTGCGGTGGGGTAAGTCTTATACGGCCAGCTCCTTCTTAATCCCCCAGGTCTTGATCGAAGCAAGGGTATAGAAGTTGTAGCGGTGCGATATAAGTAGCTTGCCCCTTTATTTTTTCACCCCTCTGCTTTTTATCATATTTTAATATCCCCTTTTTTTATAAATTTGTCGATAAATTTTCAATAAAAAGATGATAAAGCGTTGTAACTGGACAAAAAATAATTCGTATAACATTGAATATCACGATAATGAATGGGGCGTTCCTGTTCATGATGACATAAAATTGTTTGAATTTCTTGTTCTTGATGCTTTCCAAGCCGGATTAAGTTGGCTTACAATTTTAAAAAAACGAGAAAATTTCAAAAAAGCATTTGATAATTTTGATTATAAAAAAATTGCAAAATACGAAGATGATAAAGTTGAGGAACTAATAAAAAATACCGGAATAATAAGAAATAAATTAAAAATAAGAGCAACAATAACAAATGCACAGGCATTTATAAAAATTCAAAAAGAGTTCAAAACTTTTGATAATTATATTTGGGGGGTTGTAAATCATAAAACAATTAAAAATACGTTTCAAAGTTGGGATGAAATTCCGGCAACAACTAAAGAATCTGACAACATGAGTAAAGATTTAAAAAAAAGAGGTTTTAAATTCACAGGTTCTACAATATGCTACGCATTTATGCAGGCAGCAGGTTTAGTAAATGATCATGAAATATCATGTTTCAGATATAATGAAGTATAATTTTAACAATTTTTTAAAAAAGTAAAAATGAAAAAAATAATTAATTTAACTTTTGCAATAATGCTGTTGTTTACCGCAGCATGTTCTCAAAGCGAAGAAACAGAAAACAATGCAGAAATGACCTTTAAAGAGAGCACAGATTTTGATTACGGAAAAATTAAGCAAAACAGTGACGGCACACATGAATTTGAATTTAAAAATACCGGAGCCGATCCGTTAATAATTACAAACGTAAAATCTTCCTGCGGTTGCACAGTCCCTACTTACCCTAAAGAACCTGTAGCAAAAGGAAAAAAAGCAATAATCTCCGTAAAATATGACACAAAAAGAATCGGAACTTTTCATAAAACAATTACGGTATATTCAAATGCGAAAAATTCTCCGGTTGAGCTTCATATTAAAGGGGAAGTTCAAAGACAAGATACAACTCAAAATAAATAATTTAAAAACTCAAAATATTATGCCGAAACTATCGGAAAGGGGCTTAATAATGCCTGCATCACCAATCAGAAAGTTGGTTCCTTATGCTGAAGATGCAAAAAAGAACGGGATTAAGGTATATCATCTCAATATAGGACAGCCGGATATTAAAACACCGGAAGTTGCAATTGATGCAATAAAAAATATTGATTTTAAAACTGCTGAATATACACATTCCGCAGGAATTGAATCATATCGAAAAGGTCTTGCCGGATATTATAATAATGTAGGAATTAATATTAATTTTGAAGACATTATAATTACAACCGGAGGTTCGGAGGCAATAATATTTGCTTTTTTAACAACTATGAATCCGGGAGATGAAGTAATAATACCCGAACCTTTTTATACAAATTATAATGGTTTTGCCGTACATGCAGGTGTAAAAATAGTTCCCGTAACTTCATATATTGAAACCGGTTTTGCACTTCCGCCTATTTCCGAATTTGAGAAACTGATTACTCCGAAAACAAAAGCAGTTTTGGTATGCAATCCGAACAATCCTACAGGTTATTTATATTCAAAAGAAGAATTACAACAACTTCGAGATTTAGTTTTGAAACACAATCTATATCTTTTTGCCGATGAGGTTTATCGAGAATTTTGCTATGACGGACAAAAACACTTTTCGGTTTTAAACCTTGACGGGCTCGAAGAACATGCTGTTTTATTTGATTCTGTATCAAAAAGATACAGTGAATGCGGTGTAAGAATCGGAGCTTTAATCAGCAGAAATAAAAAGATAACAGAAGCAGCTTTAAAATACGGACAAGCAAGATTAAGCCCGCCTTTATTCGGGCAAATTGCAGCCGAAGCATCATTGCAGGCAGGCGATGAATATTTTACCGAAGTTTACGACGAATATTTAGAGCGAAGAAACTACATAATAAATGCAGTAAATAAAATTGACGGAGTTTTTGCTCCTATGCCCAAAGGCTCATTCTATGCAATATTGAGCTTGCCTGTTGAAAATGCCGAAGATTTTTGTGTGTGGCTTTTAAAAGATTTTAATTACAAAGGAGAAACCGTTATGCTTGCTCCGGCACAAGGATTTTATTCAACTCCCGATGCGGGTAAAAATCAAGTTAGATTAGCTTATGTTTTAAAAATTGAAGATTTAAAGCATTCGGTAAAAATTCTTGAAGAAGCTTTAAAAGTTTATAAAAGTTAAAAGTCAGAATTAAAAAAATGGTGGATAATAAAAAACTGAATTTAAATGCAACTTGTCCGATTCCAATTACGGAATACGATAAAGTTTTACTTGCTCACGGCGGCGGCGGTTCATTATCAAATAAGTTAATTGAAAAAATGTTTTCTCCTGAGTTTGATAATGATTATTTAAGACAAATGCACGACGGTGCCGTTTTTCAAACAAAAAAAGGAAGAATGGCTTTTTCAACGGACTCGTTTGTTATTCAACCGATTTTTTTTCCCGGCGGAAACATCGGAGAACTTGCAGTTTACGGAACCGTAAATGACATTGCCTGTTGCGGTGCCGTACCTGAATATCTTTCTCTCGGATTTATTATTGAAGAAGGATTGCCGATGGAAGATTTGTGGAAAATTGTACAATCCGTTAAAATTGCAGCCGATAAAGCCGGAGTAAAAATAGTTACCGGAGATACAAAAGTTGTTGAAAAAGGGAAAGGAGATAAAATTTTTATTAATACTTCCGGTGTAGGGTTTGTAAAAGAAGGTGTAAATATTTCTCCTCAAAATTGCAAACCCGGAGATAAAATAATTGTAAGCGGAAATATCGCCGATCACGGAATTTGCATTATGTCTTTACGTGCCGGATTAGAATTTGAAACCCAAATTAAAAGCGATACTGCACCATTAAATCACATGATTCAAGAAATTTTAGAGGTTTCGGATAAAATTAATGTTTTAAGAGATCCCACACGGGGAGGACTTGCAAGCACATTAAATGAAATTGCAAAATCATCCGGCAGGGGAATAATGCTTTATGAGGATAAAATTCCTTTGCGAGAAGATGTTAACGGAGTTTGCGAAATGCTGGGGCTTGACCCTTTGTATGTTGCAAATGAAGGTAAACTGTTAGTTTTTACAGCAGAAGAAGATGCCGATAAAGTTTTAAAAACTATGCAAAAAAATGAATACGGAAAAGATGCAGCAATAATCGGCGAAGTACAAAAAACTGATGATAAAATTGTTAAACTAAAAACATCAATAGGTACTACCCGAATTGTTGATATGATTTCCGGAGAGCAACTTCCGAGAATCTGTTAAACCCAAATTATGTATGAAGTTTGTTCTGAGGTTTGAAAATATAATAAAATATTACATTTTATTATATTAAGCAGGTTGTTGAATCTATTATAGATTGCAGAACATGACAGAGAAATTAATTTCCAACTTTGCTCTCATTTTATCAAAATTAATCGAGTCGGTTTCAATTTGAAATCTCATAATATTTCCTGTTTTAGTTTAAATTCAATTTACTTTTAAAATCCTTTATAAAAGCATTAAATTTTTCAGTTTTATACTTATCGTCTCCGTAAAAATTAATAATTTTTTCAAACTTTTCAGGTGTCATATACTCTTGAAATTTTGCTATAACATTTCCTTTTTCATCAAGAATAATAAAAGCGGGAAAATTCATCTTGCCTCCGAGAGCTGCAATAGGTAACTGATGGTATTTATAAGATTTATTTTCATTTATATATTTAATTCCCTTTATTTCTAACGTATCCTGAGTAAATACATCAATGCTTACGGAATAAAATTTATCGTTTAAATAAGATGCAATTTCTGGTCGGTTAAATGTTTGGGTTCGCATTAAAGTACAACTTATTTTATTGTAATTATAAAAATTAAGCAACATTTTTCTCGGTTCTTTTTTGTTCAATTCCTGAGCTTCTTTTAAAGGGTTCCATCTTATCTTTAAACGTGTAATAATTTGACTTTGCCCCGGAGGATAACCTTTTACATGATATTTATACCAATCTTCAAAAGGTGTTGACAAATCAATATCTTCGGCATAATAAATTAAAATTCTGAAAATTTCATCTCTATTTTTAAATCCCTTAAATGCTCTTCCGGCAGCTCTTCTGCTGAACAGAACTAATGTGGGTAATGTGTCGGCTCCCGCAATCATATTAACTAAATCATGCGTTTTTCCGCTTTTATTATGGTAATATTTTCCGTCAAAGAACTTTAAACTGTCTTTTGTTTCAGCATTAATCTTAACCGGATAAAACAAAATATTAATATAATTTGCAACTTCGGGGTTTGAAAATGTTGTTTTTTCTTGCTCTCGGCATGAATCACAATCATTTTTATAAATATAAATCATTATCGGCTTTTGATTTTTCGCAAATAAGTTTCCGGCTTCCTCTATACTTATCCAGTGAACTGAATCTTGAACACTTTGCGAAAAAGCACCGGCACTGATTAATAAAGCTAAAAATAATAAAAGGTTTTTCATCTTATACTTTTTCTGTTATTAACGATAATTGCATAATAAAATTTTATAACAGTAAAAATAGCAAACGTTTGATTTTTTAGAAATTTATTTTCTTGAACTTTATAAATTTATATCTTACATTTGCGGCAATAATTTACTAAAACAAAATTAACTAAAAAAATAAATAAAATGGCAAAAATTAAAGTCGGAATTAACGGTTTCGGAAGAATCGGAAGAATGGTTTACAGAATTATACTTGAAAGTACTGATTATGAAGTTGTGGGAATAAATGATTTAACAAGCAACAAAGTGTTAGCACATTTGTTGAAATATGATTCTACACAAGGTCAGTTTGGCGGAGATGTTTCTTATGATGATGAAAACTTAATTGTTAACGGTAAAAAAATTCACGTAAGTGAAGAAAGAAACCCGGCAAACATACCTTGGGGAGTTACTCCTGATGTTGTTATTGAAGCAACAGGTGTTTTCAGAACAAAAGAAAGTCCTAAAGGCGGATACGGTGATCATTTAAAAAACGGTGCGAAAAAAGTTATATTAACAGTTCCTGCAAAAGATACAATTGATAATATGATTGTTTTAGGTGTTAATAATGATGACTTAAAACCTGAAGACCAATGCGTATCTAATGCTTCATGTACAACAAACTGCCTTGCACCTGTTGCAAAAGTTTTAGAAGATAACTTCGGAATTGAAAAGGGATTGATTAATACAATTCATTCATATACAAATGATCAAGTTATTCTTGACGGACCGCACGGTGATTTGAGAAGAGCTCGTTCAGCTGCGGTCTCTATTATTCCTACAACAACCGGAGCAGCAGCAGCAGTCGGGAAAATTATTCCCGAATTGAACGGTAAACTAAACGGAATGGCAACAAGAGTTCCTACACCGACAGGGTCGTTAGTAGATTTAGTCGTAACATTAAAAAAAGATGTAACAGTTGATGAAATTAATGCAGCAATGAAAAAAGCAGCAGAAGGACCGATGAAAGGTATATTACAATATACGGAAGATCCTATTGTTTCTGTTGATGTAATTCATAATCCACATTCATCAATATTTGATTCTCAAAGCACAATGGTAATTGACGGGAACATGGTTAAAATACTTTCGTGGTATGATAACGAGTGGGGGTATTCTTCAAGAGTTGTTGATTTAATAGGAAAATTATTTTAAAATGTTTTAAATCATAAATTATTTAAAAGCTGTTTCGTATCTTTGCGGAACAGTTTTTTTAAATTAAAAGCATAAGACATGAAAATAACTCAATTCAATAAAAAACATAAAGAGCTCGGCGGAAAAATGGTTGAGTTTGCCGGTTACGAAATGCCTGTTGAATACACAGGTGTTAACGATGAGCATATTAATGTAAGAGAAAATGTAGGAGTATTTGATGTTTCGCATATGGGCGAAATATGGGTAAAAGGAGCAAAAGCTTATGATTTTGTTCAAAAAGTAACATCAAATGATATTTCAACTTTAAAAATCGGTAATGCACAATATTCTTGTTTTCCTAATGATAAAGGAGGAATTGTTGATGATTTAATCGTCTATTATTATGAAAAAGAAAAATATATGTTGGTTGTTAATGCTTCTAATGTTGAAAAAGATTGGAATTGGTTAGTAAAAAATAATTCAGAAGGTGCAGAGCTTGAAAATGCCTCCGATGTTATTTCTCAACTTGCCGTTCAAGGTCCCAATGCCGTAAAAGTTCTTCAAAAACTTACAGATATTAATTTATCCGTAATTAAATTCTACACATTTAAAACAGGAGAAGTTGCAGGAGTAAAAGATGTTATAATTTCAGCAACAGGTTACACAGGCTCGGGAGGATTTGAATTGTATATGTATAACAATGATGCCGAAAAAGTTTGGGATGCAATTTTTGATGCAGGAAAAGAATTCGGCATAAAACCTGCAGGACTTGCAGCAAGAGATACTTTAAGACTTGAAATGGGTTACAGTTTATACGGAAATGACATAAACGAAACAACATCTCCTATTGAAGCAGGTTTAGGATGGATTACGAAATTTACGGAAAATAACAACTTCATAAACAGAGAATATCTTCAAAATCAAAAAGAAAACGGAGTAACTAAAAGATTTCGCGGTTTTGAAATGATTGACCGCGGTATTCCCCGAAAAGATTATGAGATTTATGATAAAGATGAAAATATTATAGGTATTGTAACTTCCGGAACCATGTCGCCGATGTTAAAAAAAGGTATAGGAACCGGATATATTAATAAAGGACATTGGTCTTTTGAGAATGAAATATTTATAAAAGTTCGAAAGAAAATGCTTAAAGCAAAAATTGTTAGATTACCATTTTATAAAATTTAATTTTTTAACTCATCTAACATTTTAATCAAATCATTCATTTGTTGTTTTGATAATAAAGAAATACTCAAAGGCGGATAATTAAACTTTCCTTTTGGAGTTTTTATTGTAAATTGAACTGTTTTCTTTAATCCGAAGAAAACATCCTCTATTTTATAATCAAAAAAATAAGCTCTCGGAATTTCAAATGATTTATATTTTCGAAAAATGGGATGTGCTGTATAATATCTTACAATTATCTTATTTCCCAGATATTCAATGAAAAAATAATTAGATTGCCTCAATAACAATGTAATATATACTGTTGCAATAATTCCGATTGATATCGGATAAAACAGACTTTTTAAACTTTCAAAATATGCGTAAATAAATAATGCTGTCATAACTAAAAACATTATCATATACATAATCTTCAATTTGGCCGTTTGTAATCTGTTGTCAACTTTCATATTATTTTTATATTATAATTTTATTTTACAGAAACAAAAATCACTTATAGTTAATTATTAACATTTAGTAAAGCAGAAAAAACTGTTCGTATAAACATATTTTTATTTTGTTTTCAAATTTCTATATTTGTAAAATTAAGTTATTTTAATTTAATACACAAGATAGTTTTTATATAAATTAACAAACCAAATATTATGATTAAAAAGTTTTTTGCAGTGTTACTTGTTTTCACATTAATACTGAACACAAACGTAAAAGCTGACGGAGATGATGAGGGTATGTGGTTACCTATGCTTGTTCAAAAATTGAATATGCAAAAAATGCAAGCAATGGGTTTAAAACTTACGGCTGAAGATATTTACAGCGTTAACAAAGGCAGCTTAAAAGATGCTGTTATTGCTCTTGACCACGGTTCTTGCACCGGTGAACTCGTCTCTCCCGACGGTTTATTTCTGACAAATCATCATTGCGGATACGGTGAAATTCAAGCTCACAGCACTGTTGAACATGACTATTTAACTGATGGTTTTTGGGCTATGTCAAGAGAAGAGGAATTACCTAACCCCGGAAAAACTGTTTCGTTTTTAATTAGTGTAGAAGATGTTACCGATAAAGTTAATGAAGTTGTAAATGATGAAATGTCAGAAAAGGAAAGAGAAACTGCTATTATGAAACTTGCTGCGAAACTGGAAAAAGCAGCAGTTGATAATTCAAAAGAATGGTATGAAGCAAAAATGCAACCCTTCTTCGAAGGCAACAGCTACTATTTGTTTGTATATGAAACATTTATGGATGTTCGTTTAGTGGGTGCCCCTCCTTCATCAATAGGAAAATACGGTGCCGATACCGATAACTGGATGTGGCCTCGACATACCGGAGACTTTTCAATGTTCCGAATTTATTGTGCCCCTGACGGAAAACCTGCTGAATATTCTGAAGAAAATGTACCTTTCCATCCAAAAAAATTCTTTCCTGTTTCGGTAAAAGGAACAAAAAAGAATGATTTTGCAATGGTTATGGGATATCCCGGAAGCACTACAAGATACATGACATCTTGGGGCGTTGACCAAGAAATGAAAAACACTAATGCCATAAGAATTAAACTAAGAGGCATTAAGCAAGATATCATGAAAAAAGAAATGAATGCTTCTGATAAAGTAAGAATTCAATATGCATCTAAGTATTCTCGATCAACGAACTATTACAAATATTCAATAGGACAAAATAAAGGTTTAAAAGCTTTAAATGTCGTGGCTAAAAAACAAAAAGGAGAAGCAGAACTTGAAGCTTGGATAAATAAGAAAAAGAAAAGAAAAGAAAAATACGGAGAAGCCCTTCCTATTATTAAAAAATTAACAAAAGAGTTAGACGAAGCAAATAAAGTTCAAAATTATTGGGTTGAAGCATTTTGGTTAGGACCTGAATGTATTAAAGCAGGCTTAAGAGGGTATTACGGTTTGCAAAGAGCAGCAGGAAACGAAGAAGCAATGAAAGAATTTAAAGAAAAAGGGAAAGATTTTTTCAAAGATTATTACCAACCTATTGACAAAGAGATGTTTATTGCAATGTGTGAAACCTACAAAGAAGATATTAATCCTAATTATTATCCGAGTTTCTTTAAATTAGTAGATACAGTATATAGCGGTGATTTTTCAAAATATGCTGATTACCTGTATTCAACATCAGTTTTTGTTGACGAAGACCGTTTTAATAAATTTATGGAAAATGTAGATTTAGCAAAATTAGAAAAAGATCCTGCCGTTGTTGTTGCAAATTCGGTATATGCAGTATATACCGGGCTTCAAAAAGAAACTGAAGAAAAAATGTATGAATTTGATAAAGGAAAACGAAAATATCTGGCAGCATTATTAGAAAAAGAAAAAGATGTTGCTCATTATCCTGATGCTAATTCAACAATGCGTTTTACATACGGCTCAGTAGGAGATTATTCGCCTATGGATGCTGTTATTTATAAGCATTATACAACCTTAAAAGGATATATGGAAAAAGAAAAAGAAGGAGCACCGAAAACAGATGAATTTTATGTTCCGCAAAAATTGAAAGATTTATATGCCGCAAAAGATTACGGGCAATATGCTGACATTAGTTCTGACGGAAAAAAAGAAATGAGAGTTTGTTTCACAACCAATAATGATATTACCGGCGGTAATTCAGGAAGCCCTGTTATTAACGGAAACGGCGAATTAATAGGAATCGCTTTTGACGGAAACTGGGAAGCAATGAGCGGTGATATTGCATTTGAAACTGAACTTCAAAAATGTATTAATGTTGATATTCGATTTGTATTATTTGTTATTGACAAATATGCAGGAGCAAAACATTTAATCGATGAAATGACAATAGTAAAATAATAGCCTTAATCTTATTTAAAAGGTTGTCTTTAAAGGCAACCTTTTTTTATTGTTTTCAGTCATTTATAAAACAGTTATTCATTTTTTGAAAATACATTTTTATTATTTATTTTTATAATCTGATAATCAAACTTAAAAAATGAAAAGTTTCTTACATACAATATTACTCATAGTTTTAATTGCCGGCGGAAGCAGTAATATCAATGCACAATGTTTAGATTTAGTAAAAACAACCGGTTTTAATAAGTTAAATACTGAGTTATATGTTCCGGAAGGAAGGTTTGATGCTTTAACATTAAGTGAAGGAGATAATTTAAAAGTTTACAAATCCTTTTTCAGAGGAAAAACATACAAAATCGTTGTAATCGGAGCAGAGAATATGCCTAAATTAAAATTTCAAGTAAAAACAATGCAAGGAAATGTTATTTATGATAATTCCGAAGATAATTCCGATAACTGGGAATACACCTCAGACAGAAATCAAAATTTAATGATAACAGTTGAAATACCTTCAAACTCAGATTCACAAATTGATACAGGCTGTATTGCCGTATTGTTAGGGTATAAAATGTAACTTCTTTTCTCTTCTTTCAGAACTAAATTGACTTTTGTTTATATTTATTTCTGTACATATAAGCAGCAATAATTCCTGCAATTGCCCCGAATAAATGTCCTTGCCAAGAAATTCCCGGTTGTTTTGGTAATACTCCGAATATCAAAGTTCCGCCGTATAATAACAAAACAATCAAACCTATTATAATTGCTTTAGGGCTTCTTCTGAATATTCCGCTGAATAATAAAAAACCTATGAAACTGAAAATAACTCCGCTGGCACCGATATGAACAGAGTTACTTTGGGCAAACAACCAAACGGCAAAACCTCCGACAAATATTGAAAAAATTGTAACAGGAATCCATAGCTTACTGTAAAACTGTACAATTAAGAATGTTAAAATAAATAAAGGTATAGAATTAGAAATTAAATGCCCCCAAGAAGCATGTAAAAACGGAGATAAAGGGACACCTATCAGACCCCATGTTTCACGAGGTCTTATTCCCAGTCCTTTAAAATCAGCAAAGAATACAATAATGTTTAAAATGTAAACTGCCCAAATAACTGCAACTGCCCATAGAGCAATTATTAAACTTTGTTTAAGTTCTTTTTTCATATCAAAAGTTATTTACCATTGCAAATATAAACAATTATTTTTACGAATGTCAGCATAAATTTGTCGTTAATACTTAAAACATTCAAAACTTCATTTAATATTATTGATTATCAAAAAGTTTTATGATATTTGAGAATTATTGAAATTTTATTTTAGAATTATGAGGAAGTTATTAAGTTTTTTTCTTTTAAATTTATTTGTATTTGTAATATTTGCTCAAAAAAATCCTTTATGGATGCGATATCCCTCTGTTTCTCCCGACGGAAAAACAGTTGCTTTTGCATATAAAGGAGATATATATAAAGTTTCTGCAAGCGGCGGAACGGCTGTTGCATTAACACAAAATCCTGCTTATGACTATAAACCTGTATGGTCTCCCGACGGAAAAACAATTGCTTTTGCATCAGACAGATACGGAAACTTTGACATTTTTACGGTTTCTTCAAAAGGAGGAACCCCCGAAAGGCTTACATTTTTTTCGGGTAAAGAAACTCCTTCTTCATTCAGCCCCGACGGAAAAAAAATATTATTTAGTGCATCTATTCAAGATTTACCGGAAAATACAGCATTCCCGAGAGGGTATATCAGCGAATTATATTATGTTCCCGTAAACGGAGGGCGTATAAGACAAATTTTATCAACACCGGCAGAAGCAGCACAATATTCAAAAGATGAAACAAAAATAATTTATCACGATTCAAAAGGACCTGAAAATTACTGGAGAAAACATCACACATCCTCAACAACAAGAGATGTCAGAGTCTTTGATAAAAATACAGGAAAGCATAAAATACTGTCAACTTATGCAGGAGAAAACAGAACACCGTTTTTTTCCGCCGATGAAAAAGAAATATTTTTCTTATCTGAGCAATTTGACAACAATTTTAATATTTGCAAGTTCAATTTTTCAAATCCCGAAAAAGTTACTCAAATTACACATTTCAAAAATCACCCTGTTCGTTTTTTATCAGTTTCTGACAATGATGATTTATGCTTCGGTTACGACGGAGAAATTTACATAATGAAAAAAGGACAAGAACCGGAAAAAATATCAATAAATATTTATTCGGATATTAAAGAAAAACCCGAAGAATATATGACTGAAACTTCCGGAGCAACAGATATGGATGTTTCGCCCGACGGAAAAGAAATAGCTTTCATTTTAAGAGGCAATGTTTTTGTAACTTCAACGGAATATTCTACTACAAAGCAAATTACATCAACTCCTGAGCAAGAACGTTCGGTGAGTTTCAGCCCCGACGGAAAAGCAATTTTATATGCATCGGAACGAAACGGAAGTTGGAATGTTTATCAAACAAAATTAATAAAAGATGACGAAACAAAATTTGTTTTTGCAACCGAACTTAAAGAAGAGGTTATTATTGCAAATAAAAAAGAAAACTTTCAACCGAAATTTTCACCCGACGGAAAAGAAGTTGCTTTTTTAGAAGAAAGGACAGAATTAAAAGTCATTAATTTAAAAAATAAAAAAATAAGAACCATTTTAAAAGGTTCTTATAATTATTCTTATTCTGATGGTGATCAATCTTATGAATGGTCGCCCGACAGTAAATCTTTTTTAGTAAGTTATTCTCCTAATATGCTTTTTTTTAATGATATAGCACTTGTAAATGCCGACGGAAAAAGTGAACCCGAAAATTTAACTCTCAGCGGATATTCTGACAGTAATGCTAAATGGGCATTAAAAGGCAAAGCAATGATTTGGGAATCAGACAGAAACGGGTATCGAAGTCACGGAAGTTGGGGATCGTACAGAGATGTTTACGCAATGTTCTTCACACAAGATGCTTATAATAAATTTAAATTAAGCAAGGAAGAATATGAACTTTATAAAGAAACCGAAAAAAAGAAAAAAGAAGAAGAAAGTAAAAAAGATAAGGATAAGAAAGTTGAGGACAAAAAGGAAAAAGAGGGTGAAAAAATTAAAGATATTAAAATTGAAAAAGAAGGTTTGGAAGATAGAATTGCAAAATTAACAATTAATTCGTCATCAATATCTGATGCTGTTTTATCTTCTGACGGTGATAAACTTTATTATTTATGCAAATTTGAAAAGGGTTATGATTTGTGGGTTAACAATCTCAGAAAAAAAGAAACAAAGTTGGTTTTGAAGTTATCGGGTTACGGAGGTTCACTTAAAATTGATAAAGACGGAAAAAGCTTATTTATGTTTTCGGGCGGAAAAATTATTAAAGTTTCTACATCAGGTTATAAAAAAACACCTGTTGCTTTTAAAGCAGAATATTATTTGAATAAAGAAGAAGAAAGAGCATATATGTTTGAACATGCTTGGAGGCAAACATATAAAAAATTCTACGCGGAAGATATGCACGGAGTTGATTGGGAGTTTTACAAAAAAGAATACAAAAAATTCTTGCCTTATATTAACAATAATTATGACTTTTCTGAACTTTTAAGCGAAATGCTCGGAGAATTAAATGCTTCGCATACCGGAAGCGGATACAGACATAAAGATAAAAAAGGCGATAAAACAGCATCATTAGGAATTTTTTATGATATGAATTATACGGAAGCCGGTATTAAAATTTCAGAAGTTATTGAAAAAGGTCTTTTGTCACGAGCAAAAACAGAAATTAAAAAAGGTTATATTATTGAAAAAATTGACGGGCAAAAAATTGAAGCAAATAAAGATTTTTACCAACTACTGAATCATAAAACCGGAAAAAATGTGTTGCTGACAGTTAAAAATACTGAAACCGGAAAAACATTCACAGAAACTGTAAAACCTATTTCGTTAGGAGCTGAAAACAACTTATTATACGACCGTTGGGTAAAAAACAGAAGAGCGGAAACCGAAAAATTATCAGGCGGAAAGATAGGTTATGTTCACGTAAAAGGGATGAACAGCAAAAGTTTCAGAAAAGTTTACAGTGATTTATTAGGCAGAAATTACAAAAAAGAAGCAGTAATAATTGATACAAGATATAATCACGGAGGTTGGTTGCACGATGATTTGGCAACACTTTTCAGTGGTAAAAAATATGTTGATTTTGTTCCGAGAGGGCACGAATTCGGCTACGACCCGATGGGTAAATGGGTAAAACCGTCAATAGTACTTATGTCGGAAGGAAATTATTCCGATGCACACGGGTTTCCTTATGTTTATACAACATTAAAAATAGGAAAAACGGTAGGAATGCCTGTTCCGGGCACAATGACAGCTGTTTGGTGGGAAAGTTTGCAGGATAAAAGTTTGTTTTTCGGAATTCCGCAAGTGGGAGCAAGAGATATGAACGGAGATTTACTCGAAAATAAACAATTAGAACCCGATTTTAAGATCGAAAATGAATATGATATTATTATTAAAAACCGAGACCGGCAACTTGAAAAAGCAGTTGAAGTTATGCTTAAAGAATTAAATGAAAAATAGTTTTAACCTGAAAAATCTTTTTTGTAAAGGCAAAAATACATGCTGAAATCATCAGTTGTTTTGCCTTTTTCGGCATATTCTTGTACCCCTTTAATTTTTAATAAACTTCTTTTTGCAGGAATATTTAAAATATCAACTTTAAAATCAACCCGAGTTATGTCAAGATTATCAAAGCAACAAGCAATCAGCAATTTTCCTGATGTTTGGATTAATCCTGTTCCCAGAGAATCTTTTCCCGACCAAGTTGAGGTAATTTCAATGCTTTTATCTTCGGAAGAATAATTTGTAACACTTGTTGAACCTACAACTTTACCGGTTTCTTTATTTATTATAGTAAAGGGAACACATTTTTTATCTTCATAATCTTTTAAAAGTTCATCAATCCAATTTGCAAGTGTTTCTTCGTTCGACAAATCATGCGTAAAATATTTCCATTGCAATTTATCTTGCGTAATTTTTTTAAAAGAATCAATATCCTCTTTTCTGAGAATTCGAAGATAAACCTCTGAGTTTTCAATTATCTTATTTTCAAGATGTTGTAAGGCTGTATTTTCCATTTTTCTGACATTTTAATGATTTATAAGAATTCGGCATATACAATTTACGTCAAAAAAAATATTTATCATAATTTAAAAGAAAAAAAATGAAAAATCAAGTTTGAAAACTGAATGTTTAATTGTCGTATTTTATTTTAATGCAGATTCACAAATTTGAACAATTTCTTCGGGTAAGATTGAATTTAAACATTCTAAAGTTTCTTTAAAGCATTTTTTATTTCCGTAAACGGAACAAGGTCGGCAACTTAAAGTTTCGTTTTGAATAATATATGATTTTTCGACCGGCACAAAAGGCGTAAAACCCGCAAAAGGATGTGTAGCACCCCAAACAGAAATAATTTTTATTCCCGTTAAGGCGGCAATGTGCATATTTGCAGAATCCATTGTCAGCATTAAATTCAACTTGCTGATTATTACAATTTCATCTTCCAAAGAAAATTTGCCGATTAAAGAATGAACATTATTTGATTTTTTTCCGATTTTCTCAGCTGTTCTTTTTTCATTATTCCCTCCGCCGAAAATGAAAATTTCATATCCTTTTTTTTCGAGTAAATAAATAACTTCCGTCATTTTCTCAATAGGATATTGTTTTTGTAGGTGCATTGCAAAAGGTGCAATTCCGATTTTCTTTGAAGAATTTTGAAAAAGATGTTCGATTTCAGGATTTATTTCGAATTTATTTTGTGAATTAGTATTATTTAATTCAATTTTAATATCTGCTTTTAAAAAAGTTTCAACATATCTTTGTGTAGTATGTTTTAATTGTTTCAGAACTTTTTTATTTCTGTTTATGAGTTGTTTTTTTTCTTTTTTTTCTTTATCAATTTTATGTGTTTTTATTGAATCTAGTTTGAAAAAAAAAGATAAAACCTTAGACCTTATTTCATTA